>NZ_JQJT01000019.1:0-209494 GCF_000745665.1 Burkholderia sp. WP42
CCCGGCTTGAGCATCGCGAAGAACACGCCCTGGTTCGCCTGCGAGCCCGAGTTCGGCTGCACGTTCGCCGCTTCCGCGCCGAACAGCTGCTTCACGCGATCGATCGCCAGCTGCTCGACCACGTCGACGTACTCGCAGCCGCCGTAGTAGCGCTTGCCCGGATAACCTTCCGCGTACTTGTTCGTGAGCTGCGAGCCCTGTGCGGCCATCACGGCCGGGCTCGTGTAGTTTTCCGAGGCGATCAGCTCGATGTGCTCTTCCTGGCGGCGGTTCTCGTTCTGGATGGCGGCCCACAGTTCCGGATCGACGTTCGCGACGGTGCTGGTAGTGCGATTGAACATGATGATGGATCGAAAGAGAGTGATGGATGAACCGCGCAGGCGGCCGTGCCGAGGCGCTCGACGACGTCGACGGCCATGCCGCCGCGCGATGTCGGCTCGGCGGTCATGCGGCATCGCCATTCCAGCAGACGCCGATCGGTTCAGATAGAAGGATTGCGACAATCCGCTAGGACGCATCGCGCGGCGCGCGGGCCTTTCGCGAAACGAATCATCGCCGGCGACGCGACGTGCAGCGCTCGCGTGGCGGAAACATCAGACATGAACTGCGGCCGGCGGCCGGCGTCGCCGACACGTGCAGGAGTGCAGCACGATGTCGGGCGAGCGGCCGCGGGTGCCCGCGCGCGACGCGAGACACGACCGAACGCGCGCCTCGGGCCGCCGACGTGCGCGACGGCGCGTCGATGAGGAAAGCCGCGGCCGAAGCTGCGCCGCGGCATGCCGCCAGCCGATCGTCACGATCGTCGCGCTCGCCGTGGCCGGCCGATGCCGTCCCGGCACCGACCGTCGCGCTGCGCCCGCGCGAGACCGCTACGCGGTCACTCGTCGTCCTGCTGCTCCTGCTGCGCCTGCACCTGCCGCTGCTGGATGAACTGCCGCACGTCGCTCATCGTCACGCGGCCGGTATGCTTGGCGTCGATCTCGTCGAAGTGCTTCGCGACGAAGCCGAGCCCGCTGCTCTGCGCCTGCGCCTTCGTCACGGCCGCGCCGTTGCTCAACACCGTGTTGCCGCCGAGCCGCGCGTCGACGCGCTGCTGTGCCTGTTGCTGCAGCGTCGCGCCGGTCGAAGGCAACACCGGCGCCGCGCGCGTCGACGGAAAGAACGGGCCGTCGACGCCGTGCGCGCCGGGCGGCAGCTTCACCGGCGCGACCGCCTGCGGCGGCAGCGCATACGCACCGCTCGTCACGGCGCCGACGACGATCACCGCAGCCATACGTCGCATCAAATTGATTGGAGACATGATCACTCGCATTCGATGGATGAATAGAAGGTTCCTCGTTCGCAACGGGTCCGGCGCTTACGGCGCCGCGGCAACCGTGGTCGCGGCGCTCGCGCCCGGCGCGCTGCCGGTCGGCGTGCCGGCCGGGTTCTCGTCCGGCCACGGCGGCGGCAGCGTATGCAGCGTCAGTGCGGTCGGAATCCGCCGGCCCTGATAGAAGATCCTCAGATCGCGCTTCATCTGCGGGCGCGCGACGTCGTCGAGATACGTCATGTGGCCGCCCTGGAAGAAATTCACCTGCAGCTTCGGATTCAAACCCTTCACCGTCTGCAGACGAGCGAGCTGCTTCTCGGTGTTGAAGAACGGCGTCGCCAGATCGTGCAGGCCGTTCTCCGCGAGCACCTGCAGCTTCGGGTTGAGCTGCAGCGCGCCGAGCAGATCGGGGATCGTGTCGGGCATCGGCTGGCCGTCGTGCGAGAAGTCCCACACCTGGATGATGTTGTCGTTCAGCGGCAGGTAGGTCGCGTTCGGCGCGGTATAGCCGAGGTAATCGGGCATCTGCGTCGCGAGCGCGTTCGTGAACGGCTGCGAGATCAGGATGTCAGACGGATCGCCGTCGGTCTGCAAGCGCGGATCGGAATTCGGCAACGACACGCGTCCGTCGTAGCGGCCGATCGTCGTGCCGGGCAGCAGGCTCGTGCCGAACGGATTCGCGTTGAAGTAGCCGCGCAGCGCCTGCATCGTGAGGCTCGACGGGATCGACCACAGCTTGAGCGTCGCATCGCTCGGGAACACCGGCGTGCCGAGCGCATCCGGAATGCCGAGCTGGCTGAGCACCCACGACTGCGAATACCGCTGCAGCTGGTTGTAGATCAGCGTGGTGAACAGCTCCGTCTGCAACGCATACAGATACGGATTCACCGGCGCCGGCGACACCTGGTTGAAGTATTCGGCGACCGCCGCGTAGCCGGGCAGGTAGCCGGCCACGGTATCGGTGTCGAGCAGCAGCCCTTCGGTCGACTGCGTGATCGCGACCGCTTCCACCGCATCCGCGAAGTAGTTGAGGATCGCCGACTGCAGCACGATGCCGGTCAGGTGCACGCCGGCCGATTCGAGCGCGAGCGCCAGCATGTCGGTGCGCGGCGTGCCGTACGACTCGCCGTACAGGTAGAGCGGCGACGCGCTGCGGCCGTTCACGTTCAGGTAGCGCTGGATGAAGTCGCGCATGATGTTGACGTCCGCGTCCGAGCTCCAGTACTTCTGGTTCGTGTTCGGCAACACGGCTTCGGACAGCCCGGTTCCGGGCGGATCGATGAACACCAGGTCGGTCGTGTCGATCAGGCTCTCCGCGTTGTCGACGAGCGGATAGTTCGGCCAGTTGCTGCCGAACAGCGGGTCGGGCGTCGCGACGCGTGTGGGCGCGAACGAGCCGAGCCGCAGCCAGATCGACGACGAGCCGGGCCCGCCGTTATAGACGAACGTGACCGGCCGCGGCTTGCCGTTCGCGCTCGGCGCCGTGTACGCGACGTACGACATCGACGCTTCCGCGTTGCCGTTCGCGTCCTGCGCGGTCAGGTGGCCGGTGGTCGTCGTGTAGTCGATCGTGGTGCCGCCGGACTTCCACTGGTAGTGCATCACGGCCGCCTTCTCCGCGACTTGCGCGGGCGCGAGGCCGTCGGTCGCGTTCATCGAATAGGCGACCGGGTCGACGTACGGCTGGTTCGCCGCCGGCGTCGCATCGCTGCTCGCCTGCTGCGCGGCGGCCTGCTGGCTCGCGGCCGCCTGCGCGAGGCTCGATGCGCCGACCGACGACGAATCGTCGCCGCCGCAGCCCGCCAGCACGAGCGTCGCGACGGTCAATGCGCCTAGCGCGGCCAGCCGGGCGCGGCGTATGGCGCGACTGCGGGTACTGCTGCTGTCTGGTTTCATCTCTGTCCTTTGTGTCGGGTTGGATACCGCTTCACACAGGCCGTCGTCGCCGGCAACGAACGCACAGGCGCACCCGCCACTCGCGTTGCACGGTCGGCAGACGGCGGTTGGGGATTGGACTTCTTCGAGAGACCGAATTCGCTACGGACACGGCAAACTGCTGGCGGAGAATGAAGCTGAGACGCCGCCCCCTTGCAGTTTTGAATACTTTTTTATTACGCGGTTTTACGACACCACAAAAATAGGCGGTGCTGCGCCGCGTTGTCAAAGATCATTCAGATATTAAAAAATCGCCGATGATGCAAACGGCCGTCAGTATCCGGGATTTGAAAGACCGCGGTGCCCGCCCGCATCGGCAGCGGCAGCGGCAGGAGAGCCGTTTCGTATTCGACGCGAGCGCCGTCACCCTTGTCGCACGGCGTTCTACGAAACGGCGCATCGCGCGGCGAATGCTTTCAGATCGGTGAATCGTCTCTTTCGTTTTCATTATTTAAAACCAATTCGAATGGCGTGCCGATTTGAATCCGCGACCGCCCATAAAATACCGATTCAAATCGGCTTCGGCTTGGCGAGTGGAATTATTTACACGATGACGGAATCGCATCGCGAGCGACGCGGTATCGGCGATGCTGCTGAATGAACCGATATTCTCGTGAACCGTGGCGCATCGTATTGCGGGTCGCCCGCGAATGACGCGGGCGACCCGTGAAGCGGAGAACATGACGGCGATGTGCGGCGTCACCGCCGCCCACGCTCAGCGCGCGCGGCCCGGCAGCGCGATGTCGATCAGCACCGGATCGTGATCCGACGACCGATATGCATCGGGCGCGTAGTAGGTCTTCTGCTGGTCGGCCGACTTGTAGGCGAGCGTGTACTGCAGCGCGAGCGGCTCGTCCGCGTTGATGTGCCACTCGTGCACGGCCTTCACGTGCGCGGCGAGCGGCAGCGACGCGAGCGCGTGATCGAGATAACCGGCCTCGCCGTTGTACACGTAGCTGTACGCGTTCGCGCCGATCCAGCGCGACACGAGGTTGCGGTAACCCCGCGATTCGAGCATGCGGATCGGGTCTTCATGCGTGTAGCTGTTGAAATCGCCGATCAGCAGCGTGCCTTGCCCGGCGACGCCGGTCGGCGCGCCGGCGAGCCAGTCGGCGAGTTTCACGGCCGCACGCGTGCGCGTCGCGTTCCAGCAGCCCTGGCCGTCGCCCTGGTCGAGGTCGTCGTTCGCCGCATCGGGGCAGTTCTTCGACTTCAGATGATTGACGGCGATCGTCAGCGCGTGCCTGCCGCCGATGCGGCGGAACGATTGCGCGAGCGGCTGGCGGTTCCGCTCGTCGATCGCCAGCGTCGCCGCGCGGCCGACCGGTTCGACCGTGCGGCTGTCGTAGATCATCGCGACCGCGATCGCGTCGCCGCCCAGGCGCGACGCGCCCGGATCGACCACGCGCCAGCGGCTGCCGAGCTTTGCCGCGAGCTGGCGCACCGCGCCCAGTTCGCCGTAGCCGTTGTTCTGGATCTCCATCAGGCCGATCACGTCGGCATCGAGCGCCTGCAGCGCGCTGACGATCTTCGCCTCCTGACGCTGGAATTCCTCGTAAGTCTTCGCGCCGCGGTTGTTCGGATCGTCGAAGCCGCCGCCCAGCCCGTTGCCGTTGAAGTAATTGAGCACGTTGAACGACGCGACGCGCAGATTCGAGTTCGGATCGCGCGCGGGCGCGCGGGTGCGCGGGTTCGCACGCGCGTCGAACGCCGGCGCGGCCGCGCCGGGCAGCGGCTGCACGCGCCACGCGCCGTAACGCACCTCGAGCACGCCGTCGACGCCGCGCACCGTGTAGCCCGAGCGCAGCGTGTTCGCCGCCGACAGCGCGGGCGCCGGATACGGGACGCTCGCCGGGTTCTGCCGGTTCGAGCCGTCGTCGAGAATCAGCCGGTTGCGCGCGTTCGCGTCCATCAGCGTGCGCGCCTGCGCCGGCGGCACCACGCTCGTCGGCGTGCGCAGGCGGCCGTTGCTCAGCAGCACGCTGCCGTAGCGGCCCAGCTCGTAGTTGTCGGTGACGGTCAGCGTCTGCGGCAGGCGCACGCGCATCCCTTCATACGCGGCGAACGCGGCCGGGGCGTCGACCGGCAGCGTCAGCGTCGCCGGCGTGACCGTCTGGCCGTTCGCGCACACCGCGATCGCGCCGGCCAGCGTGAGCTGCGTCTGCCCGTATTTCTCTTCGACCTTGCCGGTCACGTGAACGAGATCGCCGGCCGTCGCGCGCGTCTTCGGCGCATAGACGAACAGCCCTTCGGACACGCCCGGCTGATTGCGCCGCTGCGCGTCGGCCTGCTGGACGAAGAAGCCGCCGAAGCCGTCCGCGCCGCCGAAGTCGGCGGTGACGACCGCTTCGATCGACACGTTCTGGCCGGCGAGCGGCGACGGCGCGCCGGGCCCCTGGATGTCGGCGATCGGCGTCGTGCTGCCGCCGCAGTTCGCGCTGACGGGCGCGGCGGTGGCGGCAACGACGGGCGCGGCGAGCGCGGGCAGCAGCAGGAGCGGCGCAAACAGGCGAAGTGTCGAGCGCATGACGGGAAACCCGGTTGTGAGTGTGCCGAAAGCTTAGCCGCGGTCGATGACAGTTGTTAGTAACCAAACGACAGATGGATGTAATGTGCGGCACGGCGCTTGCTCCGCGATACGGTACGCACGTTCGTCGGCAGCCGGCCCGCCGTGCAGGCCCGAATGCAGCCCCGAGCGCATGCCCGCACCAGCTTGCCGAAAGCATCGGGCTCGGCTAGACTGCCGTTCGTCTTTGGGGAGTAGCCTGCTTTCCGCTCTGGAAAGCGAACGTGTCAACATACTCGGCTTGCGGCCGTGGCGCGTTCGGCCGAATCGGCTTGGCGAGACCATCGACGCATCGCGCCGTTCCGGGTCGGACGTCGGCAGATGCGTCATGGTTCGTCAACGTCCGACCACGGAGCCCCCATGTCCTTCGTCCCTTTCCCGTCGCGCTTCGTCCGCTTCCGCCATCCCGCCAACGCCAACCCGCGCGCGTGCGGAGGTGCCGCATGACGTTGATGCTCGTCGAACTTGCGTTCATGCTGATCGTCATCCTGATCGCCGCCGAACTCTTCACCAATGCGCTCGAACATCTCGGCGAACGCCTGAAGATCTCCGAAGGCGTGACGGGTTCGCTGTTCGCGGCCGTCGGCACCGCGCTGCCCGAGACGACGGTGCCGCTGCTCGCGCTGATCGGCGGCACGTCGAACGCCGCGGTGAACGAGGAAATCGGCGTCGGCGCGATTCTCGGCGCGCCGCTGATGCTCGCGACGCTCACCACCTTCCTGATGACGCTCGCCGTGATCCGCTCGCGCGGCGTGACCGGCACCATCGCACCCGAGCGCAGCGGCTTCGTGCGCGACCTGAACTACTTCATCGCCGCGTTCACGCTCGCGACGGTCGCGATGTTCGTCCCGCATCACGTCTGGGCGGTGCGCGCGATGCTCGGCGCGATGCTGGTCGGCATCTACGTGATGTACGTGGTGATGACGCTGCGCGCGTCGACGCAGCTCGTCGACGCCGGGCACGGCACCGAGGCGCCGCACACGATGTTCCTGTCGCGCACCGGGCTGCCGACCAATCTGGCGACCATCGCGCTGCAGCTCGCCGTCGGCGTCGCGCTGCTGGTCGGCGGCGCGAAGGGCTTCATTCACGGCGTCGACGGCGTGTCGCAACTGCTCGGCATCTCGCCGCTGCTGCTGTCGCTGATCATCGTGCCGATCGCGACCGAGCTGCCGGAGAAGGTCAACAGCGTGCTGTGGATTCGCCGCTCGAAGGACACGCTCGCGTTCGGCAACATCACCGGCGCGATGGTGTTCCAGGGCACGCTGCTGCCGGCGATCGGCATCATGCTGACGCCGTGGGAACCGCGCGCCGAAGTGCTGACCGGCGTGGTCATCACGCTCGCGGCGGCAGTGTGGCTGCGCGTCAATGCGCGGGCGCGCGGGCTCGCGATCTGGGCACTGCTCGCGAACGGCGCCGGCTACGCCGGCTATCTGTACGTGACGCTCACGCGTTGAATGCGCGCGGGCCTCGCCATTCACGCCGAGGCCCGCGCGTCGGTCAGGCGGCGTTCGCCAGCCCGTCGGCCTGCAGCACCTGCTGTACGGCCGCCCGCGCCCGCACACGCTCGTACCAGCTGCGCAGGTTCGCATGGCGGCTCAGGTCGATGTCCGCGTCGTACACCGAGCGCAGCCAGCCGGCCTTGCCCCAGCCGGTCAGCGCGAACAGATACGCATCGGCGATCGTGAAGGTGTCGCCCGTCAGATACGTGTGGCCGTCGAGCTGCCGGTCGATCCATGCAAAGCGGCTGTCGAGCTTCCGGCGCACCGGATCGACGTATTTGCCCGCCTGCGCCGCGTACAGCAACGGAATGAACCCCTTGTGGATCTCCGTGCCGAGGAAGTTCAGCCATTCCATCAGCCGGTAGCGCGCGAGCGTTCCGTATGCCGGCGCGAGTCCGGCTTCGGGGCGCCGGTCGGCCA
Source organism: Burkholderia sp. WP42 (assembly GCF_000745665.1). Classification (NCBI taxonomy): domain Bacteria; kingdom Pseudomonadati; phylum Pseudomonadota; class Betaproteobacteria; order Burkholderiales; family Burkholderiaceae; genus Burkholderia; species Burkholderia sp. WP42. The sequence continues at coordinate 7,733 of NZ_JQJT01000019.1, forward strand.
GATACTGCGCGATCACGGGGCCTTCGCGCAGCGTGGTGCCGTCGTCGAGCACGAGCAGCGGCACGTAGCCGAGTTCGTTCACGGCACGATAGTCGCGGCCATCGTCGAACCGATGCCGGCGCGCGTCCACCGTGACGATCTGCGCGTCGAATTGCGCTTCGCGCAGCACGATGCAGATCGCCTGCGAGCAGCTGCCGGGAGCGTGATAGAGCTTCATGCGTTTCCTTGTGTGAATGTTTCGTATCTCTCTCGATTCGCCGCGACGCGGGCGCTAATATCTCGCATCGGCGCGGCGCTGAGAAGAAGGCAGTCGTTTGTGCCGTAGTCACAAAAAAGTTACCGACGCAGAGTCATCAGCATGAAAACGAGTGCGACAGGATGTTCCGTGGAAGAATCGATGCGGCTGCTCGGCGGCCGCTGGCGGCTGCTGCTCGTGTCGTATCTGCTCGATGGGCCGAAGCGCTTCAGCGATCTGCGTCGCGACATGCCGGGCATCTCGCAGCGGATGCTGACGCTCGACCTGCGTGCGCTCGAAGACGCCGGCCTCGTACGACGCACCGTGTATCCCGAAGTGCCGGTGCGGGTCGAGTACGATCTGAGCGCGGACGGCGACCGGCTGCGCCCCGTCGTCGAAACGATGCGCGAATTCGGGCCGTGGCTGAAGGCGCGACACGTGACGCCGGATTGACGCGCATGCGCCGCTGCAGCGGCTTCCCTACCTCGAGAGAAACATCATGGAACTACACGCCACGCTCGGCGCCGCGACGGCCGACGTCGACGACGACGAGAGCTTCGCGAACCTCTACTGCTTCGACGCGGAGCAGGACTACTGCTTCTCGCTGCTGCGATTCCCGGACGACACGACGATCGAGGTGATGGTGCGCGACCAGCTCACCGCGCGCGTGGACGATCTGTCCGTCCGCCTGACGGAACGCACGCTCGAAGTCGAGCTCGACGAACGCACCGCCGCGCGACTCGACGGCAATACGCATTACGTGATTCATCTGGCGCCCGGCGAACATGATCGCGCGGTGCTGCGCGCCGCGCTGGCGGAGATCTTCGACGACAAGCGCGGATATCGCGACGACACCGCGAGCGCGTGACGCGCCGACATCGGCGCAGGATTGCCGTGATATGACGCGCGGCGCGTATGACGAACCGCGCGCACAGGCGACTCCACACATTGCGCGCGCAACGTCCCATTAATGGGGATGACTGTCCAGATGTTGACGCGCGCGGTACGCGGGCCATAACGTTGTTCCGATGCCATTGAATACGGCCGTCCCGTCACGCGGGCACGCGCCGCACAAGCACAGGAGACGACCGTGGCCCATTCCGCGTCACGCACCCATGCCGCGCCGTCGGAGCAAGCGCGCGCGGGCGCCGATTCCGCAGCGCCCGACGCTCGCGCGTCCGCTGCATTTACCGCATCCACCGCATCCACCGCGCCGGCCAGCCGCAAGCGCATGGTCATCCTCGCGCTGCTGTTCGTCACGGTGGTGATCAACTACCTCGACCGCAGCAACCTGTCGATCGCCGCGCCCGCGCTGTTCAAGGAGCTGAACATCGACCCCGTGCGCGCGGGCCTGGTGTTTTCCGCATTCGGGTGGACCTACGCGCTGATGCAGATACCGGGCGGCTGGCTCGTCGACAAGGTGTCGCCGCGCGTGCTGTATGCGCTCGCGCTCGCCCTGTGGTCGGCCGCCACGCTGCTGCTCGGCTTCGCCGGCTCGTTCGTCGGGCTGATCGTGCTGCGGCTCGCCGTCGGCGCGCTGGAAGCGCCGGCCTATCCGATCAACAACCGCGTGGTCACGACGTGGTTCCCCACCCGCGAACGCGCGGGCGCGATCGGCGGCTACACGTCCGGGCAATTCGTCGGCCTTGCGTTCCTCACGCCGGTGCTGGCGTGGTTGCAGCTGCACCTCGGCTGGCACATGGTGTTCGTCGCGACCGGGCTCGCCGGCATCGCGTGGGCCGCGATCTGGTACGCGCTGTATCGCGAGCCACGCGCGTTTCGCGGCCTCAACGCAGCGGAACTCGCGCTGATCCGCGACGGCGGCGGCCTGGTCGATCTCGAAGACCGCATCGCCGCGCGCCCCGAACGTGTGCCGTCGACGTGGCGCGACCTCGGCGTCGTGCTCGGGCGGCGCAAGCTGTGGGGCATCTACCTGGGCCAGTTCGCGCTGAACTCGACGCTGTGGTTCTTCCTCACGTGGTTCCCGACCTATCTCGTCAAATATCGCGGCATGGACTTCATCAAGTCCGGCTTTCTCGCGTCGCTGCCGTTTCTCGCCGCGTTCGTCGGCGTGCTGTGCTCGGGCGTGCTGTCGGACTGGCTGATGCGGCGCGGCGCGTCGCAAGGCTTCGCGCGCAAGCTGCCGATCATCTCGGGGCTGCTGATCTCCACCTGCATCATCGGCGCGAACTACGTCACGTCGACCGGCTGGGTGATCGCGTTCATGACCATCGCGTTCTTCGGCAACGGCTTCGCGTCGATCACGTGGTCGCTCGTGTCGGGCCTCGCGCCCGCGCGGCTGCTCGGCCTCACCGGCGGCGTGTTCAACCTGATCGGCAATCTGTCCGCGATCGCGACACCGATCGTGATCGGCCTGCTCGTCGACGGCGCGGACTTCTCGCGCGCGATCACCTACATCGCGGCGATGGCGCTTGCCGGCAGCCTGTCGTACGGGTTGCTGGTCGGCAAGGTCGAGCGGATCGAGGCGTAAGGAGCGGCCCCGAACCGATCTTGTGGTCGCGCCGACGATCGGGCTGGGCGCGGCACGCCGAGCGAAGCGGTAGCTGCTGGCCTTGCGTTCGGATGCGTGCCGGCCACACGCACGGCCGCTGTGGCGCATTCCTCCGACGCAAGGCTGTGCGAACGCGCGGATGCGTCGGTCATCGGTCGGTACGGCAGCACGTCGTCATCGACTAACTGGATCGACTAAGGCACGCCGAGCGAAGCGGTAGCTGCTGGCCTTGCATTCGGCCGCGTGCCGGCCACACGCACGGCCGCGGTGGCGCATTCCTCCGACGCAAGGCTGGGCGAACGCGCGGATGCGTCGGTTATCGGCCGGTACGGCAGCACGTCGTCATCGACTAACTGGATCGACTAAAGCCCACGCGCCGCGCTCGACAACGCGCGGACGCCGCCGCTCCTTTACACTGCCCGTTACGCCGGCCTTCACGGCCGCCGGAACGCGTCGTCCGACGCGCGGAGCCATCGCCCGCCGCCCCGTGGTTCCCCGTGATGACGCCCGACGCCGCAACCGCTACAATCGCGCCCGCTTCCTACCGAGAGACCCGCATGCCGCTCGACATGAACGCCTGCCACCGCGACGACGACCGCTTCGACGTGTCGTTCAAGGCGCTGGGCGAGCTGATCGAGACGGTCGGCACGCCGCATTTCGTGCCGCGCCTCACGCGGCTGCTGAACGACGTCGTGCCGCTCGACGTCGCGCACGTCGAACGCTCGCGCGTCGACGGCGCGATGCCGACCGGTTATCGCTGCGAATGGATCGGCAGCAGCGGCATCGGCACCGCGACCGCAGAAATCTCCGACGTGATGACGCTCTACTACGAGCGCTTTCTCGACAGCGACCCGCTGTTCGCCGGGTTGCGCGGCAAGACCGGCACGATGCTGGTCGTGCGCGACATCGCGGCGATCCCGCCCGGCGAATTCCGTCAGCGGCTGTTCGACGACGTGCGTATCGGCCACGAATGCGTGCTCGCGCGCGGCACGCGCTACGCGCAGCATTCGATCGCGCTCGAACGCGGTCGCGACCGCCCGCCGTTCACGCTCGCCGAGATGAACCGCTTTCGCAGCATCAGCGACGTGCTGTTTCCGCTGCTCGAACTGCATGCGTCGACCACCGCCGCGCGCCGTATCGCGCATCCGGCCGCCGACCTGCATCCGCTCGCGCAGTTCGACGCGCGGCTCGCCGCCGACGGCGTGAAGCTGTCGAAGCGCGAATACGAAACCTGCAAGCATCTGATCTCGGGCAAGACCGTGCCGGAGACGGCCGACATCCTCGGCGTGCGTGTGGCGACGGCCGAGTCGTACGTGAAGCGCGCGTTCGCGAAGCTGGGCGTGCGGACCAAGCGCGAGCTCGCCGCATGGGGAGCCGCCGCGCCGGGGTCCCGCCGCGCCGCGCGAGAGGCGGACGACGTGCCGCCCGCGCGGGGCGAATGATCGGTGCGAGCGACGCGCGCGCCCTATCGCCGAAGCCGCTTCAGTTGTAGCCGAGAATCGCGACCGCCGCGACCTCCGGCCGATCGACCGTGCCGCCGACGAGCGACGTCATCGGCTCCTGCAGCACCGCATGGTACGAGGTCGCGCGTACCTCTTGCGATGCGTCGGCGTCGTACTGCGGCGGCGCGTCGAATGCGTGACGACCTGCGACGTTGCCGGTTTGCGATTGCGTAAAAGTCATCTCCACTCCTTTTGATATGTCGTTGGTGTTCTAGCTCGCCCGTTTCAACACCGGCGCATGCGCGGCTACGCCGTCATGCGCGGTTTCGGCGCGCGCGAGCTGGGCGCGCGTGCGTCGCGTGACGTGAATCACCGCGAACACGACCGGTGCGATCAGCAGACCTTCCGCCAGCTCGGGATCGACCGGCAGGTTCATCACGTGCAACGCCTTGAACGCCGCGGTGGCGAGCGACAGCACGTAATACGAGATCGCGGCCACCGACAGCCCTTCGACCGCGTGCTGCAGATGAAGCTGGTTGCGCGCGGTGCGCTCCATGCCGACGAGCAGGCGCGTGACGTCCTGTTCCTGCGCCAAGTTCACGCGCGTGCGCAGCAGGTCGACCGCGCGCGCGATGCGCGCCGCGATCTGCTCGTGACGCGCCCACACGCTGCGGCAGGTTTCCATCGCCGGCGCGAAGCGCCGTTCCATGAATTCGGCGATCATCGGCATCCCTTCGATGCGCTCCTCGCGCAACTCGTGGATGCGCGCCAGCACGAGCTTCTCGTACGCGCGCGACGCGCTGAAGCGCGCGCCCGAGCCGGACAGCGCTTCGACCCGCACCGCGAGATGCGTGAGCTTCACGAGCAGCGCGGCGTCGTCGCCGTCGGCGCCGCCGGCGTCCATGCGCTGCATCAGCGCATGCAGCGCCGTATGGATGTCGTCGAGCTCGCGGCTCATGCGCCGCGCGACCGGCAGCGCGAGCAGCGCCATCATCCGGTACGTCTCGATTTCGTAGAGGCGCTGCAGCAGACGGCCGCCCTGCTCCTCGCGGAAATCCTCGTCGATCACGAGCAGGCGCATGAAGCCGTCGTCGCGCACGTGCCAGTCGCAGAACACCTTGCCGCCGCCGAGCACGCTGCTGCCGACCAGCGCCGGCCCGTCGATCCAGCGGCGCAGCTCGCCGCGCACGAGCCGCGCGGCATCGCCCGACAGCAGCTCCATGCGCACCGCGACGAAGCGGATGCCCGCGAGCCGCGCGAACCATGCAGGCGGAACGCCTTCGATGGCGAGATCGTCGAAATAGCCGGTGTCGCGGCGTGGCGCGACGAACGTGAAGGTCGAGAATTCGGTGTGACGCTCCCACTTCACGTACCAGCCGCACGGCGATTGCACCGCATGGTGGGTCGCACCTTCGTGCGGCGCGTCGAGGCCGGTATCGCGGCACAGCGCGTGCAGCAGCGTTTCGTGGATGTCGGGCTGGCCGTCCGCGTAGATCGCGTAGTGCGTGAGCGACACGGCTTCGGCGATCCGCAGGAACGGCCGCGCATGCAATTCAGCGGCCAGTGCGGCGCGCAACGGATGATCCATCATCGATACACCACTCTGTTCGGTTCGACGCGGCGTGCCGGCAGGCCCGCGATCGCCGCGCCGCATCGGGCGATACGGCCGGCGTGTTTTCACTATGGCAGACACGCTGCGACAATAAAAACGCATAATGCTGATCGTTACGTTCAGCTTTCCTGATACCGATGAAGATGCTCGATCACGAGGTTCTGGCCACGGTCGTCGCCGTTGCGGAAACCGGCAACATGACCCGCGCCGCCGAAGCGGTGAACCGCTCGCAATCGGCCGTGAGCATGCAGATCAAGAGCCTCGAGGAAGCGATCGGCCGGCCGCTGTTCGTGCGCAAGCCGCGCAGCATCGTGCTGACGCGCGAGGGCGAGGTGCTGCTGGGATTCGCGAGGCGCATGCTGGCGTTGCGCGACGAAGCGTGGGCGGCCGTAGTGCGGCCGGAGGTGACGGGCAAGGTCGTGATCGGCGTGCCGGACGACTATGCGTCGTCGCTGCTGCCGTCGGTGCTGAAGAAGTTTTCGGCGACCTATCCGAAGGTCGAGATCCAGGTGATCGGGCTGCCGAGCAGCGCGCTTGCGCCGCTGCTGAAAGACGGCACCGTCGATCTGGTGTGCGGCACACGCATCAAGGGGCTGTCGGGCGACTTCATCCGCCACGAGCCGATGGCGTGGGCCGCGATGACGAACGGGCCGCGCGTGTGGGAGGAGCGGCCGTTGCCGATCGCGGTGTTCATGCCGGGCAGCGTGGCGCGCGAAAACGCGATCCGCAGCCTCGAACGCGCGAAGCTGCCGTTTCGCACGTCGTACGAAAGCCCGAGCCTGCTCGGGCTGCTCAGCATGGTGGAAGCCGGCCTCGCGGTCGCGCCGCTCGCGCGCTGCGCGATCCCCGCGCAGCTGTCGATGCTCGGCCGCTCGCACGGGCTGCCCGACCTGCCGCCGCTCGAGCTGATACTCGCGCGCAGCACGAAGTCGAAGCGGCCGCCGTGCGACTTTCTCGCCGAACAACTGATGGAAGACCTGCAGCGGCAAACCGGCCAGGCCGGCGACGCCTGAACGTCGGTCAGGCGCGCGCCGCGCCGGTCGTCACGACTCGCGCGGGCACGGCTGGCCGGCCACGGCGAGCGCCGCGTTGACGATGCCGGCCACCGCGTCGACGAGCGCTTCCAGCGTGTCGCCGTGCACGTGCCGCGCGGCTGGTGGAACGTATTCGTGGCGTCGGCCGCCCCACTGGGAGCCCGCCGTCACCGACAGCGTCGCGCCGAACCGGTTGCCGTGCCGCCGGCCGAAGATGCCGACGCGCTCGTCACCCAGATACGCCTGCTCCGGAAGAGACAGGCGGATTTCGGCCGCAACCTGCTCGGGATCGCCGGCGCGCGTCTGCGCATCGACCGTCGGCGCGAACACCTTCGCGATCCGGAAGGTCACGTGCGAATCCCACGCGGCCAGCGGGCCGCCGGCCGCGTCGACGCGCTCGAGGTCGACCGACCATTGATGACGATCCGGCAACCGGATCGCCTGACGCAGCAGCACGTCTGCCGCGCGCACCGTCATCAGCAACTGCCGGGCCAGCTGTGTGCCCGACGGCAGCGTCACCGCGCGCACGCGACGGCTTGCCGAGCGCGCGGTGTGCACTTCTTCTGTGAGGTACATGCATCCTCCGTGTCCAGGGCCAGCGCCGCGTACGACGCGACGCACAATCGTCCACCTCGGCCGGCCGTGCAAGGGCGCGGCGATCGGCAAAAAGGTGGCGGATCCAACCAGCAATCGGCGTTCCCGGGGCGGCTAGGCTTGTTCCGTGCGGTCCGGGGGGCCCACGCGGTCCACGGGTCGGACGAGCGGACCGATGATCGCGTCGGTCTGCTGCGCCATCAGCATGTGCAGCGTGAAGTCCAGATCTTCCGTCGCGATCGCGAGCGGCACGCGGATCGCGTCGCGCCCGGCGGTCGCGCCGACGACATACGCGCCGAGCGGCGAATGCAGCCGCGCCGCATCGGCGCTCAGCGTGATCGGCAACTGCGCAGGCGCGCGGCGACGTGAACGCCACGGCACTGCAGCAAGCAGTGGATGGCGAACGGAGCTAAACACCGGCGGAGGTGGGACGGGAAGAATGGGGGTCATGGCGCGGGTCGAAGGCATCTCCATCGATTGAATACGTCTGGAGCTTATAGGCCCGCGCATAAACACCGTGCAAAAAAACGGCACTGCGGTGCAAAAAACGGTACGCCGATGTCGATGGGCGGCGGGTGTCGACGCGCAATCAGCGCGCCGGCCGTAGCGCTTCAACGGAACGCCGACTCACCGGCCGTCAAAATCGCGCCCGAACGCACAGACGAACCGACCGTGCCAGCGCGGCTTGCTCGGCTCGGCTCGGCTCGGCTCGCTTAGCTGGCTTGGCTTGGCTTGGCTTGGCTTGGCTTGGCTTGGCTTGGCTTGGCTGGGCTGAGCCGGGCTGGGCCGGGCTGGGCCGGGCTGGGCCGGGCTGGGCCGGGCTGACCTGGGCGTGGCGCGCAGCGTCGGCCGCCCGCCGGGCGCGCATCCGTCGCATCTATCGCGCCCCGCCGCGCCCCCACCCCGCCCCTCAGCGCAGATTTGTCCGCGCGAGTTCCACGATCTCGTCGCCGCGACCGCTCAGGATCGCGCGCAGCATGAACAGGCTGAAGCCCTTTGCATGCGCGAGTTCGATCTTCGGCGGCATCGCGAGCTCGTACTTCGACGTGACGACGTCGACGAGCGCCGGCCCGTCGTGCTCGAACGCGCTGCGCAGCGCTTGAGCGACGTTCTCCGAATGCTCGACGCGCACGCTGAAGATCCCCGCGCCTTTCGCGATCGCCGCGAAATCGGTCGCGCTCAGATCGACGTTGGTGTCGAGATAGCCGGCGGCCTTCAACTCCATCGACACGAAGCCGAGCAGGCTGTTGTTGTACACGACGACCTTGATCGGCAGATTGAGCTGGCGCGCGGTCAGCAGATCGCCGAGCAGCATCGACAGCCCGCCGTCGCCGGACAGCGACACCACCTGCCGCCCCGGATGCGCGCCCTGTGCGCCGAGCGCCTGCGGCATCGCGTTGGCCATCGAGCCGTGATTGAACGACCCGTGCAGCTGCCGCTTGCCGTTCATCGTCAGGTAGCGCGCGGCCCATAGCGTCGGCGTGCCGACGTCGGCCGTGAAGATCGCGTCCTCCGCAGCGATTTCGTCGACGAGCTTCGTCAGATACTGCGGATGGATCGCGCGGCCCGGCGGCTCCGGCACGGCGAGATCGTCGAGGCTCTTGCGGGCGGCCGCGTAGTGCTTCAGCGCGTTCTCCAGGAAGTGCCGCTGCGTCTTGCGCGTGAGGCGCGGCAGCAACGCCGCGATCGTCTCCTTCACGGTGCCGACGAGCCCGAGCGCGAGCGGGGCGCGGTGGCCGAGCTGCGAGCCCTTCCAGTCGATCTGCGCAATCTTCGCGTGGGCCGGATAGAACGGCCGATACGGAAAGTCGGTGCCGAGCATCAGCAGCGTGTCGCACGACTCCATCGCGTGATAGCCGGAGCTGAAGCCGATCAGCCCCGTCATCCCGACGTCGAACGGGTTGTCCCATTCGACGAACTGCTTGCCGCGCAGCGCATGCACGACCGGCGCGCCGAGCATGTCGGCGAGCGCGACCACTTCGTCGTGCGCGCCCTGCGTGCCGCTGCCGCAGAGCAGCGTCACCGCGTCCGATTCGTTGAGCAGCGCCGCGAGCCGGTCGAGATCGGCGTCCGCGGGGAGGATCGACGGCGGCGCCGATACGCTCCACGATGGCGGCTCCTGCGGGCCGTCGCCGAGCGCAATGTCGCCCGGCAGCACGATCACCGCGACGCCGCGCTCCTCGATCGCGGTGCGCATCGCGCGCGCGAGCACGCGCGGAAACTGCGACGCGTTGGTTACGAGTTCCGCGAAATGGCTGCACTCGCGGAACAACTCCTGCGGGTGCGTCTCCTGGAAGTAGCCGAGGCCGATCTCGGTCGACGGAATGTGCGCCGCGATCGCGAGCACCGGCTGGTGGTTGCGATGGCAATCGTACAGGCCGTTGATCAGGTGCAGGTTGCCCGGCCCGCAGCTGCCGGCGCACACGGCGAGACGTCCGGTCGACGCGGCGTCCGCGCCGGCCGCGAATGCCGCGCTTTCCTCGTGCCGCGTGTGCATCCAGCGGATCGAGCCCATCTGGGCGAGGCTGAACGACAGCCCGTTCAGGCTGTCGCCCGTCACACCCCAGATGCGCTCGACGCCCGCTGCCGCCAGCGTCTTCGCCAGGTATTCCGCCATTGTTTGTCCAGCCATGGTGCCCTCGCTCGTTGATGGTCGTCGCACGAATGAATGATCCGGCTCGCGGCGGCACCGGCCGCCGCCGGGTCGAGCATACGCGAACGCCCAATTACGCGTCGTGACGGTGCGTGCGGGCCGCCGGCATGCGGCGGCGGCGTGATGACGGGCCATGCGGCGCTGTCGCGGCGGCCGGGCGCGGACGGCGTTAGCGTTGCGCGGCGGAAGCCACGCCGCGCTATATCGGCAACGCGTGCGTCGACAGGATTTCCTTGAGCACGATGGACGAGCGGTCCTGGCGCACGATGGTCGTTCCGTCGCTGTCGCTGTCGCTGTCGCGGCGGGCGGATGCGGGCGGCATTCGCACCGCGCGGCGAACGTCACGCGCCGCTATATCGGCAGCGCGTGCGTCGACAGAATTTCCTTGAGCACCATGAACGAGCGCACCTGGCGCACGCCGGGCAGATACAGCAGTTGCTCCGCATGCAGCCGATTGAAGCTCTCGTTGTCGCGCGTGCGGACCAGCATGAAGTAGTCGAATTCGCCCGTCACCACGTGACATTCGACGCATCCCGACACCTTCTGCGCAGCCTTCTCGAACGCGGCGAACGCTTCGGGCGTCGAGCGGTCGAGCACGAAGCCGATCACGACCAGCATCCCGGCGCCGAGCGGCTTCGGGTCGAGCAACGCAACGATGCCGCGGATCAACCCCATCTCCTTGAGCCGCTCCACGCGCCGCAGGCACGCCGGCGCGCTCAGCTTCACGCGCGCGGCGAGGCGCACGTTCGAGATCGACGCGTCCTGCTGCAGTTGCTTGAGGATCGCGCGGTCGATGCGATCGAGCGCCGGCGCGGCATCGACGGGCGACGCGCGACCACGAGTTAATTTCATTGCGCCTCCTGGCGTTTTTACGAATCAGAATTGCTCCACGCATTGCAGTTTGAACGATAACGTAGGCCAACGCCCATTTACTTCGCAAGCTCATTTCTCGCGCTCTTGCCTATCATTTTTCGATCAGCGCGCGGCACAACACGCATCACGCCTCCGCGCTTCCGCCCACCGTCCTTCGGAGCCCGTCGATGAACCTGCAACGTTTTCCCCGCTACCCGCTCACGTTCGGCCCGACGCCGATCCAGCCGCTCAAGCGCCTGAGCGCGCACCTCGGCGGCAAGGTCGAGCTGTATGCAAAGCGCGAGGACTGCAACAGCGGTCTCGCGTTCGGCGGCAACAAGACGCGCAAGCTCGAATACCTGATCCCCGATGCACTCGCGCAAGGCGCCGACACGCTCGTGTCGATCGGCGGCGTGCAGTCGAATCAAACGCGCCAGGTCGCGGCCGTCGCTGCGCATCTCGGGATGAAGTGCGTGCTCGTGCAGGAGCACTGGGTCAACTACGACGATCCGGTCTACGATCGCGTCGGCAACATCCAGTTGTCGCGCATGATGGGCGCCGACGTGCGGCTCGTCGCCGACGGCTTCGACATCGGCATTCGCCGCAGCTGGGAAGATGCGATGGAAAGCGTCCGGCAGGCCGGCGGCAAGCCCTATCCGATTCCGGCCGGCTGCTCCGAGCATCCGCTCGGCGGGCTCGGCTTCGTCGGCTTCGCAGAGGAGGTGCGCGAACAGGAGGCGCAGCTCGGCTTCCGGTTCGATTACGTCGTGGTGTGCTCGGTGACCGGCAGCACGCAGGCGGGGATGGTGGTCGGCTTCGCGGCCGACGGACGCGCGGATCGCGTGATCGGCATCGACGCATCGGCAACGCCCGAGCGCACGCGCGAGCAGATCACCCGCATCGCGCGGCATACGGCCGAACTGGTCGAACTCGGCCGGCCGATCGCAGACGCGGACGTCGTGCTCGACACGCGCTACGCGGGCCCCGAGTACGGGTTGCCGAACGACGGCACGCTGGAGGCGATCCGGCTGTGCGCGCGTCTGGAAGGCGTGTTGACGGACCCCGTCTACGAAGGCAAATCGATGCACGGGATGATCGACATGGTGCGTCGCGGAGAATTCGAGCCGGGATCGAAGGTGCTGTATGCGCATCTCGGCGGAGTGCCCGCGCTGAGCGCCTACGCGGAGATCTTTCGCGACGGCTGAGCGGTGCGAGGCGCGTCGTGTCGCGAGCCGCCGACACGTCGCGCCCCGCTTGCTTCACGCGGGCTCGCTCCCTGCTCCCGAGCCGGCTGCACGCAGACGTTCGGCCGACCGCTCGATGGCCGCGCGGCACGCCGGCCATGCCGCCCGCAGCGCAGCGGTTCGGCCCTGCGAGAAGATCCGCTCGGCATGCGCGCAAGCGGCGCCTGCCACGGTATCGCCCGCCAGCGCGAAACCGCCGCGCATCGAATGCAACTCCACGCGGATGCGCTCGACGTCTCCGCGCGGCAGTGCGTCGTCGATCAATGCCAGAGACAGCAGCGTCGCGGTCCGCAAATTCTCGCGGATCTCGTCGGTCATCGGCGGTATCGGCCGGTCGTCCGAGTCGGCAGAATCGGTTGAATCGGCCGTAGACGACCGGGCCGCCGCAGCGTGCCTCGCGTGCCGCGTCAGCACCGCGTCGAGCGCATCGATCGACAGCGGCTTGAGCACCACTTCCACCGCACCGGCCTGCGCGCAGCGACGACGGTCTTCGTCGGTCGCATGCGCGGTCATCGCGATCACCGGCACCTTCGCACCCTGTTCGCGCAGACAATTCGCGAGCGCGAAGCCGTCGAGTTCGGGCATGCCGAGATCGGTCAGCACCACGTCGAACGGCTGCGCGAAAAACGCGCGCATCGCTTCGATGCCGTTCGACACCAGCGTCGCATCGCAGTGCAGCGCGTCGAGTTGGTCGCGCAGTAATGCGCGGCTCGCCGGATGATCTTCCGCGACGAGCACGCGCAACGGCATTTCGACGTCGGCGCTGCATGCCGGTGCCGGGGGCTGCACCGGTGAGAGCGCCGACGTGCGGGCATGGGTTTCTATCGGTTTGGGAGTCGCTGCGGGGCGGCTCGTTGCATTCGTAGGTGTGGCAGCGGCCCTCGTTGCGGCCGCCATTGCGTCGGCTCCGGTTCTCTTGGCTTCTGTTCCGCTGGCTCCGGGTGCCTCGGTCCCGGTTGCCTTGGCGTCAGCCGCCTCAGCTTCCGTTCCCGTGGCCCCAGTTCCATCGGCTCCAGTTCCGTCGACCCGAGCCGCGTCGGCTCCCGTTACCTCAGCCTCAGTTGCCTCAGCGCCGGCCACCTCCGCGCGACGCGCCCCGGCCCCTTTCGCGCCGCTCGCCCTTGCATCAACCGCTGCGCGCCCCCGCAACGGCGCATCGGCCAGCGGCAGCGATGCCGTAAACACGGCGCCCGCCCCCGGCCGGCTTTCGACCGTCACGTCGCCGCCCATCAGCCGTGCGAGACGCCGGCACAGCGGCAACCCGAGCCCCGTGCCGCCGAAGCGCCGGTAAATCGACGCATCGGTCTGCACATAGACGTCGAACAACGTCGGCATGCTGTCCGGCTCGATGCCGATGCCCGTATCGCGCACCACGATTTCCACACCGCGCCCCGGCACGGCTGCCGGCAGCGCTTCGACCGTCACGCTGCCATGCTCGGTGAACTTGATCGCGTTGCTGACGAGATTCGAAACGATTTGCCGCACGCGGGCCGGATCGCCGACGTACCCGTCGCCGAGCCCGGCCGCGATCACGCATTCGAGCCGCAGATGCTTCGCGTCCGCGAGCGCACGAAAAATCGCCGCAACTTCGTGCAGCACCGCGCGCAAATCGAACGGAACGGCTTCGAGCGCCATCTGATTCGATTCCGCCTTCGACAGGTCGAGCACGTCGTTGATGGTGTGCAGCAACGCATCCGACGACGACATCACCGTCTGCAACCGCCGCCGTTCCGCCAACGGCAATTGCGCGCGCGCCATCAATTCGAGATTGCCGACGATCGCGTTCAGCGGCGTGCGGATCTCGTGGCTCATCGTCGCGAGGAACGTCGATTTCGCCTTGTTCGCATCCTCGGCCGCGGTGCGCGCCTCCTTCAGCTTGTCTTCGGTCAGCTTGCGCGCGGTGACGTCGGTCAGCGTGCACAGCAGCACGTCGACGCCGTGGAACATCGTCCGTACGACCTGCAATGCCAGATAAACCTTGCCGTGGTCCGCTTGCTCGACCGCCAGTTCGTGCTGCATCACGTCGAGCCTGCCGTCGCTGGCCGCCGCGCGCTCAAGGTACGCCTGCCAGATGCGCTTGCCGAGCCGCTGGCCGCCCGCGCCGCCGTCGTACGCGCGCACCGCGTCGTTGTGCACCATCGTCTCGCCGTCCGCCGCCGACAGCAGCAACAAACCCGCGGGCGCATGACGGGCCAGCGTGCGGTTGAACGCCTCGCTCTCGATCAGGCGGATCGCACGCCGATGCGCGGGGCGCAGCGCGCGACGATCGAACAGCACGATCGCCGACCACAGCAGCACGATCCCGAGCAGCGCCGCGCCGAACGTGATGCCCAAGCCGACACGCATCTCCCGCACCATGCTGCGCCACGAGAAGCTCGTCATCATCACGAGGCCTGTGCCCGGCAGGCGATCGTAGACGACGAAGCGCGCGCCGACGCGCCGCACCGCGACGTGATCGCCGAGCGGCGCGCGCGCGTCGTGCAACGCGCGCTCGATCATCGACCGGTCGCGCTCGCGTCCGAACACGATGTCATGGCGCGCGTCGACGATCGCAACGTCTTCGTCGTCGGAACGCGGCGCCATCACGTCGTCGACACGATGCAAGCCGTTGATCACCAGCCAGCCGAACGGCCGGCCGGCCGCATCGTCGAGCCGGCGCGCGAAGCGCATGACGACCCGGCCCGACAGCGGATCGAGGCGTCGATCGAACACGAACGGACGGCTCTGCATCAGCGTCTTCTGCCGCGCGATGCCGGTCGGCATCAGCCCGTCGATCAGCGTGTGCAGGTCGGTGCCGGGCTCGAGCGTGTGCGCGCGCGGCACGAGTTCGGTGCCGAGCACGGCCAGAAACGGCGCATCGAGCCCGATCAGATAGCCACCGAGCGGTTCGCCGCCGGACACGAGCGCCGGCGGCAGCACGTGCCCGGATCGATCGTCCTGCCGGACCAGACCGAACAGCGCGCCGAGATAGCGCGCATACGATGGTGCGGGACGATCCGGCATGAGCCGCGCGAGCGCGAGCAGCGTCTCGCTGCCGTCGCCGTTGCTCGCACCCAGCACGCCGCCGGCAGCAGAGAATTGCGCGAGCGCATCGGCAGACGGCCGCGCGCCCTGATTCCACAGCTGCTCGATCCTGCCGCCATAGGTCGCGAGCACCATGTCGGCCATCTCCAGCGTGCGGGAGAATTGCGCCTTGCGATAAAGGAACGTCAAACGGGCCTGCGCGCGATAGTCCTGCACGTCGAGCCGCGTGACGAGCAGCGCGCACATCAGGATGAACAGCGTCACCGCGAAGCCGCCGCCGTACAGCAGCAACTGCTGGTAGCGACGCGCGCGGCCGGGCTCGAACGGCTTGCGCCCCGCATTCGCGACCTGACTCGCGATGCGCTTCAGCTCGGCTGGCATGGGCGCTCCTTTACGCTGAACCGGAAGCCGAAGCCGAAACCACCGGCCGGGATGCGCCGCCGAATCGGCATCGTCGCAGCACGCATGCGGCGACTACGCATCGCTTACGGGTGCATCCGCCCCGCCCGCATCCGGAAGCTCGCGTTCGCTCGCATAGCGAATCAGGTCCGCGTCGCGCACGATGCCGAGCTTCTTCATCGCGCTCGACTTCTGCGAGCTGATCGTCTGCTTGCTGCGATGCAGCTGGACGGCAATCTCACCCACCGTCAGCCCGGCCCCGTACAACCGCACGACCTCGATCTCGCGCGCCGTCAGCGTCCGCGCGCCGGTCGGCGCTTCGGTGCAGGTCAGCAATTGCTTGACGACGGGAGACACATAGTTCGCGCCGACGTAAGCCGCATGCACCGCGCCCACCAGATGCGAAATCGCGTCGGACTTGCTGAGGATGCAGCCGACGCCCTGCCGTTGAATCGCATGCAGCACGCTCGGGTTGTCGATCATCGTGATCGTCACGAGATGCAGCGCCGGATAGCGCCGTTGCAGAAACGACAGCAACACGAGCCCATCGCCGTACTTGCCGCCCGGCATCACATAGTCGACGACCAGCACGTCGGCCTGCTGCGCGTCGAGCATTTCCACCAGATCGGTCGAATTCGAGACAGTGCCGAGCAACCGGATCGTGCTGCTCCCAGCGAGCGCCTGGGACATCCCGAGTGCTGACGCCGGATGATCGTCCGCCACCAACACTCGCACAAAAAATTCATCCATCTGCGTTCTTCTCCCGATACAGGCGCTCGACCTGCGATGTCGCACAATGCGTCGCAATTCGAATCGATTCCGCAACACGGTTCGTGTTACGGCCTTCGGCGGACCGAGCGGCGCGCGGTCCAATTCTAAAATAACGGGTGCGCCGCGCTTTGCGCCAACCGCACCTCGCGGCCTGCCGCAGCGAGGATCGCCACACGAACCCGTCGCGAGGCGAGATGACCGCGCAGGGCGTTGCGCCACGATCCGCCGCCGCTCGACGCTCGCGCAAAACCGATCGGCGGCGCCGACGACGCCGTCGATCCAACGTGCTGCGCGACACGATCGCCAGCAGTCGCTAATGTCCGGACACCGGCTCGTCCGGCTGCCCCGCTCGTTCGCCCGCGGCGTGCTGCCACTCGGCAATGACGCGCCGCCGCTGCGCCGGCGACATCATCATGAATTCGTTCAGCCTGGTCAGGAAATCCCGACGGGACTTCTCCGGCAACGTCGCGAACGCAAGCAGCAGCCCGAACACCTTTCCCATATAGCGCACGGCCGTACCCTTCCTTCAGTCGAAATCACACCGCACCCGCACGACGCGGCGTGTCTGCCTTCGATGATCGACGCCGACGGTCTGTGCCGCCGTGACGCGTCGGTTTCTTATCTTCCCGACATATCCGCGGTTGCCCGCGCCTTACCAACCACACAACGCTCGTTCATTGCGCCCACCAGCACACCGATCCCGCGCCGGCGTGCGATCCGCGTCAGACTGCGGCGCAGATCGGCGAGCATCACCGGCTTCGTCAATACGCAGTCCACCTTCACCGCGGCATAAAGCCTGGCGTCGTCGGGGCCCAGATGGGACGCGACGACGATCACGTCGCACGGCAGCGCGCGCGCATGGACGGCTTCCACCAGCTCCCGAGCGAGCATGTCGGGAAGCTCCGCGGCGATCAGCAGCACGTCCCAGTCGCCGCGCGCGAGCATGTCGAGCGCGGCCGCGCCGGACGACACGCAGTCGAACGGACTGCCGAGCACAGCCAGCTGCTCGAGGAAAATCGAGCCGTTGATCGCGGCATCGTCGGCGACCAGCACGCGCGGCAACGACTCCGCTGGCGCCGTCGCAGCCGCGTGCGGATCGGCAATCGGCGCATGCGGCGACTCGCCGCCGGCCCTCAGCGTGCGCTCAAGCGCCATGCGCAGCCCGTTCACCGAGTAGCTCGATACGCGAATCGTGCGACCAGCGACATCCGGTTGCAGCGGGCCATCGGGCGTTGCCAGCACGATCGGCGTGTCGTGCCCGGCCCGGTCCAGTTCGTCGCGCCGCCATCGGTCGGCATCGCCGACGAGCACCAGCGCACGAGCGCGCGCGACGAGCTCGGCCGCGATCCCGACCGGGCTCGCGTGTACCGCGACATCGAAACCCCATGCGCGCAGATGCGCGGACGCGAACTTGCGCCAGGCCTCGTCCTGCGACACGACGAGTACCACGTGGCCGCGGCTCGCGTCGAGCGGGCGTGTCGGCGCGATGTCGGCCTGCAGCGGCAGATGAACGCTGAAGACGCTGCCCACCTGCGGCGTGCTGTCGACCGACAACGTGCCGCCCATCGCCGTCACCAGCCGATCGCACAGCGCCAGCCCGAGCCCCGTGCCGCCGTAGCGGCGCGTGATCGATGCGTCGACCTGCGAGAACGGCTTGAACAAACGCGCGCGTTGCGTGGGCTCGATGCCGATGCCGGTGTCCTCGACGCTCAGTTCGACCTCGGGCACGCCGCGCGCATCGGGCCACACTGCGACGCGCGCGGCGATATGGCCTTCGCTCGTGAACTTGATCGCATTGCTCAGCAGGTTGCCGAGCACTTGGGCGAGCCGCGTCGGGTCGCCGCGCATGCGCTGCTCGACGCTCGCGTCGATCTCGACGAACAGCGGCAGCCCTTTCGCCTTCGCGATCGGCGCGAACGCGGCGAGCTGCTGCTCGATCACCGCGATCAATTCGAACTCGATCGACTCGACCGACATCGCGCCGGCCTCGATCTTCGAAAAATCGAGGATGTCGCTGACGATCGCGAGCAGCCCCTCGGCCGACGCGCGCAGCGTGCGCACGCGGCTCTGCTGCGACGCGTCGAGCGCGGTGCGCTCGAGCAGCTCCAGGTTGCCGAGGATCACGTTCAGCGGCGTGCGGATCTCGTGGCTCGTCGCCGCGAGGAACGACGACTTCGCCGCGTTCGCGGAATCCGCCGCGCGCACCGCTTCCTCCAGTTGCTGCACGAGCCGGCGCTGGGCGGTCGTGTCGGTGAATACGGCAATCAGCACGTCCTCGCCCTGATAGCGCGCCGCGTGCGCGATGATTTCCAGATGCAGCGGCGCATCGCCGTGAGCGTCGACCGCGAGCTCCGTCACCAGCGTGCGGCCGCGCCCGCCGTCGGCGACGAACGCGTCGTATCGCTCGAGCACGCGGGCCGACAGCGCGTGGTGATCGCCGCCGTGCGGCAGCAGCATCTGCACGAGCGCGTCGCTCGCGAGCATCACGCGCCGGTCGGACAACGACACGAGGCCGATGCCGACCGGCGCCATCGCGATCACGCTGCGGCACAGCGCTTCGCTGTCGAATACGCGCGCGGAGCGCGCGTAAACCGGCGCGAGCACGCGCCGGTGAAAGCGTACGAGCAGCAGCCACATCACGGCGATCGTCACGAGCGTCGCCGCGGCGAGCACCGCGGCCTGCACGCCGACGCCCAGGACGACGTCGCCCCACGACAGCACGTACGCGACGGTCCAGCCGGTCGTCGCGAGCCGGCTGCGAAATACGATCGAGCCGCTGCGAAACAGCGGCTCGCCGAGCGACTCGTCGCCGCGGGCGACGTCGAGCGCGAGCAGGCGCGCGTTCAGCGCGCCGGTGTGCTCGACGGCCGGGTCGATCGCGATGAGCCGGTTGTCCGCCGACGCCACGAAGAACCGGCCGGCCAGGCCGCGATCCGGCAGCCACGACAGCAGGTACTCCGGTGCGTATTCGGTGACGAGCACCGCGAACGCGCCGCCGCCCGCGCGGGCCTGGGCGGCGATGCGGATGCGCGAGCGGCCCGTCACTGGGTCGACATAAGGCGGCAGCCAGCGCACGCTCGGCCGGCCATCGCTCTGCGCGGGCATCGGCCCGTCGAAATCGACGTGCAGCGCCGCGAGCAATTGCGCGCGCGTGCGCGCGGTCGCGAGCGCCGGGTGATCGCGCGCCGGGCGCGGCACGATGCCGAATACACCGGTACGCGTACTGTAGTGATAGCCCTCGACCGTGCATGCGCGATTGTCCGCACTCGTCGCGCACAGATGCGGCAGCATGAACGACAGCGCCAGATAGCGCGCGACCTCGTCACGCTGCGCGGTCTGGCCGGGCACGCCGACCACGAGCGATTGATACGGTGTGACCGCGAGTTCCTGGCCGTGTGTGAAAAAAGTGTCGACGACATCGGCAGGCGCCGGCGCCGTCTCGCTCCAGATCAGCTGCGCATTCATCACGTCGTTGACGAATGCGGTTTCGGCGACCTGCAGCTCCTCGGCGGTCTCGTCGACGCCGTTCAGGAAATTGCGCCGCTCGGCGTCCAGATAGCCGTACACGATCGACGAGATGCCGAGCCCGCAGGCGATCAGGATCAGGATCGTGACGACGATGCCGCCGCCGAACATCGAAATGCTCTGATAGCGGCGAATGAACTGGAGCGTGCTGTTTTGCATGGCGCGACGTGACGACGCCCGGGCGGCGGACTCGCGGCGCAACGGCGGCCGCGCCCGGCATGTCGACGGATAGATTCGGATGACGAATGCCGATCATGCCAAATGACGACGCGGAAATCCGTCGCGGATTATCCTTTTAGTACACGTACGACTCGTTCGAACGTTCGTTTTGAACTTGAACGATATTTCGTCGTCAAGTCGCCGGTGGGGCGGATCGGACGGGACCGATCGCGTGGTCGAATCGCGCGCGCACGCGCGTCGCTGCGCGTCACCGTGAACGTCGGCGAAGAATGCGTACTGCGAAGCGCACGCCGGCGCACGCGGCATGCGGTGCGCGCGCAGCGGGTGTGCGCGCGGCGGGGCGAATACAATTCACCTACGCCGACACGCAGTCCCAGCTTTTCTCAGGCTCTCTCAGGCTCTCTTCGGATTGTTTTGTCACCTGCGCAACGCACGGCTTCGCCGTGCCGATCGGGTCGACGTTCGGACTCCAAACATGACGCAACAAACAATAGTGACGCGGTGGGCAATAATAATCGAGATAAATGTCATGTCAAGGCGTATCTCGAATTAAAAGTTTGCATACCACGTCACTTTTGAATATGCTCTCGGTCGCTCAACCGCAGGAGACCCCTTCGAGATGTCCAATAGCGAGCAGGTCAACGTCGATCTCATCACCGCGACCAAGGTGCGCGATCTGCTGACGCGCAACGGTGTTCCGCCGCGCAGCCACAACACGACGATCGCCAACGTGCTGGGCCTCAGCTTCTCGGTCGTCACGCGCAAGATGAAAGGGCTGATCCCGTGGAACCTGTCGCAGCTGCAGGACATCGCGACGCACTTCGGCGTGCCGCCCGCGATCCTGCTCGACGACAAGGGTACGCAGCCGGCCGCCGCCGAGATGGTCGATGCGACGCTCGTGATCGCGTCGCGCCGCTTTCGCTGCCGCGCCGCGATCTCGGCGAAGGCGAGCAGCCAGATCGACACCGATTTCGTCGCGCTGCAATGGCAGGGCGAATGGATCGTCACCGAACGCGAGCACGCGCGCGAAGGCCGCACCTATCCGGTCGACGTCATCGAGCTGCGCTCGAGCCAGCCGACCGTCTATGCGGCGCGCATCGCCGTGGTCGACGATTCGGTGGACGTGGCCGAGACGGTGTGCGAGTACTTCCTCGAAAAGGGCGTCAACGCGATTCCGTACCACGACGGCGCATCGTTTCGCAAAGCGCTGGAAGTCGAGGATTTCGACGCGTACATCCTCGACTGGATGCTCGGCGATCAAACCGCCGCCGAGCTCGTGCGCGGCATTCGCTCGAGCGAGAACGGCGACGCGCCGATCTTCCTGCTGACCGGCAAGATCTCCACCGGCGAAGCGAGCGAGGACGAGATCGCGCACATCGTGTCGCACTACAACGCGCGCTGCGAGGAGAAGCCGGTGCGCCTGCCGATCCTGTTCGCCGAAGTGGCGCGCGAACTGAAGATCACGCTGCCGGCCGCCGCCGCGCCCGCGAACTGACATCCGGCGCAAGCCGGCCCTCACGCGAACCCGCCCCAAGGAACAGCCATGCGAATCTCGACCCTCTGGATGAAGACCCTGCTCACGGCCGGCCTGCTCGGCATGTCCGTCGTGTGCTGGGCCGCGTCGTTTACGTTCACCGTCGACGGCGACATCGGCCGCAGCAACCAGCCCGGCAAGACCACCTACGTGTTCTCCGAGCAGGCGCTGATGGCGCTGCCGCAGTACACGATCGTCACGTCGACGAGCTGGACGCCGAAGGCGTCGTTCACCGGCCCGCGCCTGTCCGACGTGCTGAAGACGGTCGATGCGCACGGCACGCAGATCGAGTTCCGCTGCATCGACGAATACACGTTCACGATTCCCGTGTCGGACGCCGACAAGTACGGCGTGATCCTCGCGCGCACGATGAACGGCAAGGTGCTCGGCAACGACAACTACGGCCCGTTGTGGATCATGTACCCGCGCGACGACTATCCGGACGAGCTCAAGACGCCGCTCGGCGAAGCGAAGTTCGCATGGCAGATCATCGGCCTGACCGTGAAGTAAGCGCACGACATGATGCGCGGGCAATGGAAGAACCGTAAGCTCATCCTGGTCCTCGGATCGCTGTGGCTGCTGGGCTTCGCGGCGTGGGCGTTCCTGTTGTGGGACCTGCTCGCGACGTCGGTCAACGAGGGCGTGCTCGAAGGCCCGCGTGAAGGCGTGTTCTGGACGGCCGCGCAATACCGCAACGCGTATACGCGCTTCGAGCGTCAGCTGATTCTCTACGCGACGCACGAGGACGACGACTTCGATCGCGTGCAGATGCAGCTCGACAGCCTGTCGGTATCGTTCGGCTTCCTGCAGCGGCCGTCCGAAGTGTCCGAATACTGGCTGCGCATTCCGCGCGCACGCGACGAGATCGCCGAGCTCGGCGCCTTCATGGCGCGCCTCAAGCACGACGTGCCGCTGCTGCGCACGGCGCCGCACGACGACGCACGCCGCATGATCGACGACGTCAACACGTACTGGCCGAAGGTCAACGGCCTCGCGAACTACTTCCGCGCGATCGAGATGGCGCAGCGCGACTTCACGTTCCATCAGCTCAAGGAACGGCAGCGCGCGATTCTCGCGCTCGGCATCATCCTCGGCGTGATCCTGTGCGCGCTGTTCCTGCTGCTGTTCTACACGATGCGCACGCGCGACAACCTGCTCGCGCGGCAGCGCGCGGCGCTCGATGCCGAACGCAAGGCGTCCGAGCGTGCGTTCGAGATGATCGAGGCGAAGAACGCGTTCCTCGGGATGGTCAGCCACGAACTGCGCACGCCGCTGCAGGCGATCTGCGGGTCGATCGAGATCCTGCTCGCGCGGCCGCAGTCCGACGCCAACCTGAAGACGATCCGGCGGCTGCAGAACTCCGCGTCGTCGCTCGAGGCGCTCGTCAAGGACCTGACCGACTACATCAAGCTGCGCTCGACCAAGCGCCTCGCCGAAGCCGAAACCGTCGGCATCGCGTCGTTGCTCGCCGAGGTGCTCGATCCGTTGCGCGCGAAGATCGCGGCGAAGCGGATCGCCGTCACGCAGCGCGTCGAGCCGCACGATCTGGCGATCCGCTCGGATCGGAAGCTGTTGCGGCAGGTGCTGTCGAACCTGATCGAGAACTCGGTGAAGTACACCGTCGGCGGATCGGTCGACGTGTCGGTCACGCTGGTCGACGCGCCGGCCGGGCGGCAATTGAAGCTGGTGGTGCGCGACACCGGCGCGGGCATCGCGCGGCAGCATCTGCCGAAGATCTTCGAGCCGTTCTACCGCGCGAACGACGCGGTCGGCCTGCACGTCGACGGCATCGGGATGGGGCTCGCCGTCGTGCGCGAAATCGTGACGACGCTGCGCGGCCATGTGGACGTGCGCAGCGTCGTCGGCGAAGGCAGCGAGTTCGTCGTGACGCTGCCGGCCGAGACGCCCGACGCCGGCGACGCGGCCGGCGACATGCCCGCGTGGCCCGCCGCCGCCGCGCATCGCAACCGCCGCGCGCTGGTGGTCGACGACAACGACAATGCGCGCGAAACACTCGGCGCGATGCTGTCGGCGCTCGGCATCGACGCCGATCTGTGCGGCACCGGCCACGAAGGCGTCGCGCGCTTCGGCGACGCGCATTACGACCTGGTCGTGCTCGACCTCGAGTTGCCGGACCTGAGCGGCTTCGAAGTCGCGCAGCGCATCCGCGCGGTCGCCCAGCCGGACGACGACGGCAGGCTCGTGTCGATCGTCGGCGTCAGCGCGTACGAGGCGGCGGCGCTGCGCGAGAACCCGCAGGCATTCGATGCGTTTCTGCCGAAGCCCGTGCATCTGCACGAACTCGGCGCGCTCGTCGACACGCTGTCCGGCTGACGGCGGTACGCCCGCGCTTACTCGCCGATCAGATGCAACACGATATCGCGCCGGTGCGCCGCACGGCGATGCTCGAACAGGTAGATGCCCTGCCACGTGCCGAGCACCATGCGGCCATGTTCGACCGGGATCGACAGCTGCACCTGCGTGAGTGCGGTGCGCAGATGCGCGGGCATGTCGTCGGATCCTTCGGTGTCGTGCTCGTAACGCGTGTCGTCCTCGGGCGCGAGCGTCGCGAAGTAGCGTTCGAGATCGCGCTGCACCGACGGATCGGCATTCTCCTGGATCAGCATCGATGCCGACGTGTGGCGGCAGAACACAGTGAGCAGGCCGGTGCGGATCGCCTGCTGGTCGACGAACGCACGCACCTGCGGCGTGAATTCGACGAGGCCGCGGCCGCGCGCTTCGACGGCGATGTGCGTGATGGTCTGTTGCATGTCGACGGCCTCAGGCGAGTGCGGCGAAGCCGTCGGCTTCGATCTGCGTGGCGTCGGCCGGACGCACGACACGCGCGACTTCGACGCCGTCGCGCAGGAACACCAGCGTCGGCCACAGCTTCACGCCGAACGAACGGCCGAGCGGGCGGCCGGGGCCGTCCTCGATCTTGAGATGCCGCACGGCAGGATGCGCGGCGAACGACGCGGCGATCGCGGGCTGCGCGGCCGCGCAGATGCCGCACCAGTTCGCGCCGAATTCGATGACGGTGGCACCGGTCAGTGCGTCGACTTCCGCGCGCGTCGGCGCGTTGGCGGTGTAGCGTTGCTCGGTTTCCATCGAGGCCCTCGTGTGCATTGGCGGAACGGGGCCGCCGCGTGCCGGCGTGCGCGGCACGAGCGGCCGGTGATTTCTTACTGTAGCGGAAAAGCGCGCGGGATGCCGGCGGCGGGCGGGCCGGCGCGCCGGTCGATCCGGATGAGGCGAGACGGGCGATCCGCTGCCGCTACCGCTGACGCGCCCCGTTCTGCGGGATAGCGATCGGATAAGATACGGCCCGATTGGCCCATGACCGAACCGACGGAGTGTTTCAGTGATTCAACCGACCGCAGTATTCAAGGACAACCTCGCGCAACTGCCGGCCATCGACGGCATCGCACGCATCGACCTCGTCGGCGCGAACGGCGAGGTAGTCGCCAGCATCGAGAACCAGCCGGGCAAGCAAGGCTCGCTCGCCGTGTACAACTATCTGCAGCAGGCGTTCGGCACGCTCGACGCGAAAGCGGCCGAACACGGCCTCGCAGTGTTCGGCGAGCATACGGCCGATGCACGCAACCGCCCGGGCGCCCACCCGAACGTCGATCGTCTGCTGGCGATCGTCGCGGGCGGCGAAGCGCTGCGCATCGACGTGATCGCGCAGCACTGACGCGCAACGACGTAACGGCGGGTGCGCGAAGCCGGCATCGGGCACCCGCCGATACGCAGCCGCACGCCGCCACGCGCGGCGGCATGCGGCAACGGGCGAACCCGCGCGCGATCCTCAGCGATTCGCGCCGAGCGCCACGCGCAGCCGCTCCATCAGCGCCGTGTAGTGACGCAGCACGTCGGCCTTGTCGGTCACGTTCGCGGTCGCGAAGCGCTCGACCCATGCCGGTTTCCATTCGTACGTGCCATGCACGCTGCGGTCGCCATCGGGCGCGTGGATCAGCGAACGAATCCGCGCGTCGCGGCCGGGCCCCGTGTGCATTTCGAACAGCGCGTGGATGAACGTGTGATACGCGTCGTAGACGTCGTCGTCGAACAGATAGCGATAGATGTGGAACGTGCGGTCCAGCTCGCGCTTGGCGCGGATCACGTCGTCCGGCGAGATGTCCTTCCAGTAGCCGATCCACGTGTAGAAGCACAGCAGCGCATTGAGCTGCGGCGCGACCGTGTCGTACAGCGCGAGCCGTTTCTCGATCAGCCGCTGGTTGGTCCACTGCACGAGCTCGAGCCGCTTCAGCCGGCGCGCGACGAGCCAGCCGAGGCACGCGACCGACAGCGGCGTCAGCACGCCGAGCACGAGCTTGACGATTTCCAGCGAATTCCACGGATCGTTGAGTGGCTGCATGACGGCTCGACCAGAAGAACGCACCGCGCGGCGATCGTGCGCGATGACGGTTAGTTGCCGGTGCAGCCGACGCGCGCATCGGCCGCGACGCGGCGAAACGAAACTGCATCGACAGTGTAGCGGGCGATCGTCACCGGCCGATGACGAAACGGCGATGCGGCGCGGCGCGTCCGCCGTGCGCTACGTCGGCAGCGCCGACGTGAGCTTCACCTTCTGCATCGGGATGTCGGTCTTCACGCTGAGGACGCCGGGGATGCGCGTCAGGTACTCCATCTGGAAGCGCCGGTAATCGTCGATGTCCGCCGCCACGACGCGCAGCAGAAAATCGCAGTCGCCGGCCATCAGATGACATTCGACGACCTCCGGCATCTGCTGGACGGCGTCGGCGAAGCGATTCACGGACTCCGCGTCCTGCCCCTTGAGCCACACGCGCGTGAAGATCGTCAGCCCCTTGCCGACCTTCGCCGGGTTCAGCACCGCCACGTACTTCTCGATCACGCCGGCTTCCTCGAGCAAGCGCACGCGCCGCAGGCACGGCGACGGCGACAGCCCGACCTCGTGCGCGAGTTCCACGTTCTGCATGCGGCCGTCGCGCTGCAGAGCGCTGAGGATCCGTCGATCGATCGCATCGAGCTTCATTGGCATCCGATTCCAAAAAAATATCAAAACACGCGTTAAGTGCCAAATTCTCGGAAATATCTAGCTACAACGCAACCCGATTCGAGTCAAAAAAGCAGACAATCCCACTCCCCCGAAGGAGGAGTAATGAGCAGTAGCATTTCCACGTCGTCCGGGCTTCGCGACAAGCCCGCCTATGTCGCCGAGATGGGTCGCGGGCTGCGCGCGGCGCTGCCCGTCATGCTGGGTTTCGTGCCGTTCGCGCTGCTGCTCGGCGCGCAGGCGGCGCAAAAAGGGCTGAGCCCGTTCGAGGTGCCGATGATGACGGGCCTGAACTTCGGCGGCGGCTCCGAATTCGCGGCGATCCATCTGTGGACTTCGCCGCCGCACATCGCGCTGATCGTCGCGATGTCGTTCCTCGTCAATTCGCGCCACATCCTGATGGGTGCGGCGTTGGCACCGTACATCCGGCGTCTGCCGCGGCGCCGCGCGTTCGCCGCGCTGTTCTTCATGTGCGACGAGAGCTGGGCGATGTCGCTCGCCGATGCGCGCGCCCGATCGGCCTCGCACATCAGCGTGCCGTACTACGCGGGCATCTGCGCGGGGCTGTACCTGACGTGGATCTCGATGACGACGTTCGGCGCGGCGGTCGGCCCGACGATCGGCAACGTCGAGCAGTACGGCTTCGACATGGCGTTCACTGCCGTGTTTCTGGTGCTGCTGCGCGGCATGTGGAAGGGCGTGCGTGCGAGCCGCCCGTGGTTAGTGAGCCTCGTCGTCGCGGCCGCCACGCACATCGCGGTGCCGGGCGCGTGGTACGTCGCGGCCGGAGCGTGCGCGGGGCTGCTCGCCGCGCTGCTGTGGGAGCCGCACGATGCTGCCTGACGTCGCGACGGTCGCGACCATCGTGCTGATGGCGTCGACGACCTATCTGTCGCGCGTACTCGGCTATGTGCTGCTGCGCAACCGCACGCTGAGCCCGCGCATGGCGTCGGTGATGGAGAACGTACCCGGTTGCGTGCTGATTTCGGTGATCGCACCGGCGTTCGTGTCGACGCGGCCTGCCGATCTGGTCGCGCTCGCGGTCACGCTGGCCGCGGCGACGCGCCTGTCGATCCTGCCGACCGTCATCGTCGGGGTCGTGTCGGCGGGAGTGCTGCGGCAGTTGCTGGGGTAACGCGGTAACGCGGTGCGGGCTGCGGGCTCTGGTCGCTGCTACTCGGCTGCCCCGTTGCTTGTCGAAGCAAACCGAATGGTTGCGATCAGTACGCGCTCAAGGCGACGTCGCCGCGGCCACCGACACCGGTATCAAACGGCCTCGCCGCCCGCGCCCCCATCACGTCAGATTCAATCCCCCGTCGAGCATCACGATCTCGCCCGTCATGTAATCGGACGCGACGAGCATCGCGACGGTCTGCGCGATGTCATCCGGCGACGCGGCGCGACGCATCGGCGCGTGCTCGCGCCAGAGCCGCTGCGCATCGGTCCAGTCGGCCGTGAGCGGTGTGTCGACGAGCCCGGGCGCCACCGCGTTGACGCGGATCGCCGGCGCGAGCGTGCGCGCGAGCAATCGCGTCGTGTGATTGAGCGCGGCCTTCGCGGCCGCATACGGAATCGACGCGCCCTTCGGCCGTACCCCGGCATGCGAGCTGACGTTGACGACGCAACCGGCGCGTCCGCGCGACGCTGCGTCGAGCAGCGCGGGCTGGGCGAGCGCCACGAGCCGGAACGGCGCGATCACGTTGATCTCGTGCATCTCGCGCCACACGTCGGGCGTCGCGGCCGCGAGATCGTCATGTGCGATCACGCGGCTCACGCCCGCGTTGTTCACCAGCACGTCGAGCCGGCCGTGCACCGCGAGCGCATCGCGTATCAGCCGCACGCGCTCGGCATCGTCGGCGAGATCGGCCTGCACGTACGTGCCGCCGAGCTCCCGCGCCATCGCGCGCCCGGCGTCGACCGAACTGCGCGAATGCAGGATCACCGCATGGCCATCCGCCGCGAGGCGGCGCGCGATCGCCGCACCGATGCCCGACGTCGATCCGGTGACGAGCGCGACCGGCCGATGCACGCGCAGCGCGCGCGGCTCGCCCCCCGCCCCGCCCCCGGTTTGGTTTTGGGTTTCGGTTTCGGTTCGGGTTTCGGTTTCGGTTTCGGTTTCGGAAAGCGGGTCGTTCAACGGCGGAAGCGGCGCGTCCATGGGATGCGATCCTGTCAGTGGCGTTCCCGCATCATAAGCGCGACGGCGGCCGCTGCGGGCAAGCGCGGCTTATGGCTGGCCGGGCAGTTCGACGAAATCCTCGAGCGCGCCCGCGACGTGAAGCCGCTTGCCGATTCTCGGATACTCGCACACGTCGTGTTCCAGGCGCTGTCCCATGATCAGCAGTTCGAGCGGCGCGGCGCCGGTGTTCTGCAACGTGTGCGCTTCGCCGCCGCGCGCAAAGCCGAGAAAATCGCCCGGCCCGATTTCGTACGCACGTTCGCCGATCGTGGCCGTGCCCGTGCCCGACAGCACGTACACGCATTCCTCCTCGTACAGATGACGGTGATATTCGGCCGATTCGCGACCGGGCGTCAGCGTCAGCAGGTGCGCGCCGATCTGCGTGAGGCCGGTCGGGTCGCCGAGCTGGCGTTTCAGGCGGACCGCATTGGGGTTCAGCGGATGCACTTCGCGCGCCGGTTCCATCTTCGCGATATCGGCGGCTTTCAACAGTGCCCTGGCAGGCGTCGGGGACATGGCAACCTCGTCGACAGCAATGCAGCGGTTGAACGGGCTCGCCGAAGCGGCACGGCAAGCATGCGACGGTATTGTCGGACATTTTCGCGCACGCGCGCAGCGGTGCGCGGCCGACACGCACGTGGCGGCGCTTCGCGCTTCACGTTCGATGCAACGCGGCATAATCGATCGTGTCCCGCGACGTTATACGCACCATTGGGCTGGACGAGTTGCCGCCCGAGTTTCCACCGTCACGGCCGTCTCCCTTTCCGGCCGCGCCCGCAACGCTTCGCTTCCTCCACGATGAGGTGCACGACAATGAACAGTTCAGACGCCGGCCTGACCGTACGCCCGGTCCGGGAAGACGATTACGACAACTGGCTGCCGCTGTGGGACGGCTACAACCGCTTCTACGGCCGTGCTGGCGACACTGCACTGCCGCTCGAGATCACGCAGCTCACGTGGTCGCGCTTCTTCGATGGCTACGAACCCGTGCATGCACGGGTTGCCGAACGTGGCGGCCAACTCGTCGGTCTCGTGCACTTTCTGTATCACCGCAGCACGACGCTGAAAGGCCCGACCTGCTACCTGCAGGATCTGTTCACGCTCGAAAGCGAACGCGGCCGCGGCGTCGGCCGGGCGCTGATCGGCGCCGTGTACGACGCGGCGCGCGCCCATCGCGCCGAACGCGTGTACTGGCAGACGCACGAGACGAATCACACGGCGATGCGGCTCTACGACAGCGTCGCCGAGAAGACCGGCTTCGTGGTGTACCGGAAAGTCCTGCCGCGCTGAATGCGCATTGCGCGCTGCCGGTGCGGGCGACGCGGCACGGTGCGCGAAACCAACGGCACGTCCGCGCCGCTTTCCGTTTCCCGCGATGACGTTCTACAGTTACGGGAACCGACCTGCACCGTTGCGCATCGCCCACGTGCCGCGATACGCACCCGATTCCGAGGGACATCCATGCCGAGCATCATCGCCGGTTCCGCCGCCCTGCCGCCGAGCACCGTCGCCGCCGAAACGCGCATGGTGCACGACGTCGCCACGCTGCGGCCGTCCGACTACCGGTCGGCCGACGGCACGGCGTGGGTCATCGCGACCATCACGCCGGCCGCCGACAGCGGCGCGCCGGTGACCGGCCCCACCTACTTCGACACCGCGACCCGCCAAACCGTCGCGGTACCCGATGCGCGCAGGCGCTATGCGAACCGCGGCACCTGGCAGGTCGTCGCGACGTCGAGCCCCGCGGTGCCGGCCACCGGCCGCTACGACTGGCTCACGCTCGCGTGGCTGCCGATCAACCGGCGGCCGCTGCCGCAAACGCCCGAGCATCTGTATTCCCCGTTCATCCACGGCGGCACGATCGTCTATCGATGGAATCCGGCCGCGCAAGGCGGCGAGCAGTTCGGCAACGTGCGGATGATCTTTCCGGCGTGGCAGCAACCCGTGGCGGACGTGCTGCGCAGCGCACCCGACGACGCCGCGCAGTTGGCAGCGAGCGCGGCTGCACCGGCGCTCGAGCGTGTGGTGCACGACGACAATCCGATGCTCGCCGTCCTCGACTTCGCCACCGCGCTGCAAGAAGAACCGGCCGAGCGGATCGCCGCGCGTCTGCCGGCATTGTTGCGGGCGCACGACCTGCACGAAGTGTCGGCGCTCGTGTTCCTGTGCATCGCCGAAGCGCGCGAAGCCGAGCGGCCGCGCCTCGTCGAAGCGATCAACGGGGCGATTTTCTCGATCGACGACGGCCCACGTCTGCTCGCGATCGCCTACGGCGCGTTCGCGGCCGGTCGCGCGAAGCAGCGTCCGTTCAGCGATGCCGCTCAGACCGCGCGCATCGGCGACGTGTTCGCCGCGTTGAAGCAGCGCACCACGGCACTCGGCGTGCCCGTCGGTCACGGCACGCCATGGGATGAGTTCTTCACGGCGTACCGGCTCGGCGGCACGTCGGCCGGCGTTGGCCGCGACATCCGGTAGTCAGGGCTGCGGCGCGAGCGCCGCGCGTATCGTCGGGCGCGCCGCCGCACAGCGGCGAACGCGACGTCGTCCTGAACGATCGCATCCGCCATTCGAGCGGCCGCCGCAACGCGGCGCAGGCCGCTCGATCACGACGGGAACCGCAAGCGCCGCGCCGGGTCGAAACGCCGCATCACGCGTCGACCGCGTCGCGTTCACCGGTCGATCCCTCGTTCCCCGAAACTTTGCCTGCATGTTGAGCCTTGGTCCCTTCTCGATCCGCGTCGTCGCGGTAGCCGCCGCGGCATTGCTGGCGTGGCTCGTTGCCCGCCTGATTCAGCGCCGCCCGCCTGACGGCCAGCACAAGAGCGCGTCGAGCCTGATCCTCGACGTGCTGCTGCTGGGGCTCGTCGCCGCCCGTATCGGCTATGTCGCGCAATGGTGGCGCGAATACGCGGCCACGCCGCGTTCGATCGTCGCGCTCGGCGACGGCGGCTTCGACTGGCGGATCGGCCTCGCGGCCGCGCTGCTGTTCGCCGTGTGGCGGCTGCGCCGCCTGCCGGCGCTGCGCCGGCCCGTCGCCGCCGGCATCGTCGCCGGGCTGGCCGCATGGGGCATTGCGCTGGGCACACTCGCGACGCTGCAGCGCAATGCGCCGCCGTTCGCCGCAATGCAGTTGCAGGCGCTCGATGGAACGCCCGTATTGCCGCAACGCTTTGCCGGCAAGCCGCTCGTCGTGAATCTGTGGGCGACGTGGTGCGCGCCCTGCCGGCGCGAAATGCCGATTCTCGAACAGGTGCAGCGCGATCGGCCGGACATCACGGTGCTGATGCTCAATCAGGGAGAAAGCGCGTCGGCGGTACGCGCGTTCCTCGCGCAGCAGGGGCTGCGCTTCGACACCGTGCTGCTCGATCCGACGCTGCGCGCGATGCATGCGTACGGATCGCGCGGCCTGCCCACGACACTGTTCTTCAACGCGAAGGGCGAACTCGTCGAATCGCACATGGGTGAAATCACGACCGCACGGCTGAAGGACGCCGCGGCGCAGCACTTCGGCCAGTGATGCGCGCGGCGGCGACCGTCACGGCCGCGACATCACCATCACGCGCCCCGACACGCGCTGAAGCTTGAGCCAGCCGGTGTCGGCGGTAAAGCGGAGCTGCTGCAACGGGAAGTCGAACGACGCCTTTTGCGCCGCGCTGACCACCGCATCGGCGATCCACCGAATCAGTTCCTTGCCTTCGTCGGTGGTCTGGTGGCCGTTCTGCACGCCGTAGAAATAGCGATTGCCCGCGTTGACTTCGTTCTGCAGCTGCATCCAGTGGCCGGCCAGGCCGGCCAGCGTTCTGAACAGATCGGCGACGCGTTGCGTCGTCAGGCCGCGCGCCCACAACGCACCGTTCGTCGCCGGGCGCGCCAGGTTGTGTCGGTCTGCTTCCTGGGCCTGCTCCTTGATGTCGCCTCGCAGTGAGTCGGGTTTCGTCATCGCATTTTCCTCGTGAAGGCCCGTCGCGGGCCGGTTGATTGAAAAGCCGCTGAAACGCGCGCGCGCGCTGCCCGCACGATACCGCCAATCCGGAAAATGTTCGCCTGTCAGGTGTATCAGGCCGCGCACGCGCGCGCACGATCGGCGCGACACTGCATGCGTCCCGCCCGGTTGCGTTCGCGCCGCGCACGGGAAGGTTGTACAGTCGAGGGCTGCCGACGTGCGAGCGCAGCGCCGTCCGACGACGAGCCGTGCATCACGTCGCGCCTTTTGTCATCGAACCGGAATCCCGTCATGTTTCTCGATCATCTTCATCCGGAACGCTGGACGTTCCTGTGGAACGCGTTGTCGACGCTTTCGATCAGGCTTTGCGCCGGCCTCGCGTTGCTCGTCGTCGGCTGGTGGCTGTCGAAGCGCATCGGCAACTGGCTGAACCGTCTGCTCGCGAACAAGGAGCGCGTGGACGTCACGCTGCGCCCGATCCTCTGCGACGTCGCCGTGTGGGGCATCCGCATCGTCGCGATCGTCGGCGCGCTGTCGCAGCTCGGCATCGAAACCGCGAGCATCGTCGCGGTGCTCGGCGCGGCCGGCCTCGCGATCGGCCTCGCGCTGCAAGGCACGATGCAGAACATCGCGGCCGGCATCATGCTGTTGCTGCTGCGGCCGTTCAAGGTCGGCGACTACATCGACGGCGGCACCGGCGTCGCGGGCACCGTGGACGAGGTCGGCCTGTTCATGACACGGCTGACCAAACCCGACGGCATCTGCGAATACGTGCCGAACAGCGCGCTGTGGGGCAGCTCGATCCGCAACTACACGCGCAATCCGACGCGCCGTCTCGATCTCGAAGTGGAGGTGTCGGTGCACGACGACATCGATCGTGCACTCGGCGCGCTGCGCGCGCTGGCCGAAGCCGACCCCGACGTGCTGAGCGATCCTGCGCCCGACGTGATGGTGATGCGCTTCGACGACAGCACCGCGATCGCGAACGTGCGCGTGTGGACCCACACCGACAAGTTCTGGGCGACCCGCTGGCGTCTCGCGCGCCAGGTGCGCAAGACGCTCGACGATGCGGACTGCGCACTGCCGATCCGCACCCGCGAGCTGCATATCGTGCACGACGCCGAGCAGCAACGACGCGCCGATCCGCATCGCGCGCAGGTGTCGTGAGGCGGCGCGGCGCATGACCGCGCGTATCGCGCGAGGACACGCCGCGCGATACGCTCCGGCATGCGCGGCGTCGCGTACGTCACGTAGTCCGTACCTCGATCGGTTGCCCGCACGGCCGCGCGGCTGATCGCCGAGGCGGCGGTGTAGCGGTTCAGCAACGCAGCGCAACCTCTACGCCCGCCCTTCGAAACCAAGCAACACGTTCACCGCATTCACGCCGATTTCGTCGACCATATACCCGCCTTCCATCACGAACAGCGTCGGCACGCGCAGCCGCGCGAGCGCCTCGCCGATGCGCAGGTAGTCGGGCGAGCGCAGCTTGAAGTGGCTGATCGGGTCGTGCTCGAACGTGTCGACGCCGAGCGATACGACCAGCAGATCGGGCGCATGCGCGGCGACCGCTGCCGCCGCGTGCTCGAGCGCGCGCGCATACGCGTCCCACTGCGTGCCCTTCGGCAACGGCAGATTCAGGTTGAAGCCGTCGCCCGCGCCGCTGCCGCGCTCGTGCGCGTAGCCGGAGAAGTACGGATAGCACACGGCCGGCTCGCCGTGGATCGACGCGAACAGCACGTCCGCGCGATCGTAGAAGATGTCCTGCGTGCCGTTGCCGTGGTGGAAATCGACGTCGACTATCGCAACGCGCGCAGCGCCGCTCGCGATGCCGCGCTGCGCAGCGATCGCCGCGTTGTTCAGATAGCAGTAACCGCCCATGTATTCGCGACCCGCATGATGACCGGGCGGCCGGCACAGCGCGAACGCCGCACGCGCGCCGCCGTTCGACAGCAGGTCCGCCGCGGTGAGCGCGGAATTCGCGCTCGCGCGCACGGCGTCCCACGTGCCGGCATTGATCGGCGCACCGGCGTCCATCGCGAAGAAGCCCAGCTTGCCGTCGATGAAATCGGGCAGCGCCGCCGGCGACGGCATCGCGCGCACCGGCCACACCAGCGGCAGCGCCTGGCAGCTGCGGCCGCTCGCGGTCCACTCGTCCCACGCACCGGCAAGAAACTCGACGTACCGCGTGCTGTGCGCGCCGGCGTAGCAGGCGCGGTCGAACGCGCGCGGCGCGAGCACGTCGCCGAGGCCCGCCGCGCGCACCTGCGCGAGCACCGTCTCGGCGCGCAGCGGATTTTCGAACGAATCGGTGATCGCGCCGTCTTTCAGTTCGACGCCGCGATGCAGATGGTGATCGCTGCTGTAGATCGTGAGCATGGTTGGCCGTTCCAGTGAAACGCGTGACTGAGGCGACAGTCTATCGACGCCCGATGGCGATTGTTTTGCTTTCGACTTCGCCGTTTCCTACAATTTCGAAAAAACCGCCTACGGAGATCACTCAATGAGCAAAAATCGCGCTCCGCTCGAACTGGACGGCGTCGACCGCGCGATGCTGCGCATGCTGCAGGACGACGGCGCGCTATCGAATGCGACGCTCGGCGAGCGCCTGTCGTTGAGCGTCACGCCATGCTGGCGGCGGCGC
The DNA here is from genome assembly GCF_000745665.1 of Burkholderia sp. WP42. Lineage (NCBI taxonomy): Bacteria > Pseudomonadati > Pseudomonadota > Betaproteobacteria > Burkholderiales > Burkholderiaceae > Burkholderia > Burkholderia sp. WP42. The sequence goes on from NZ_JQJT01000019.1 coordinate 43,145, forward strand.
AAGCGGCTCGAGGACGAACGGGTGATCACCGGCTATCAGGCCAATCTCGACCGCCGCGCGCTCGGAATGAACGTGTTCGCGTTCGTACACGTCACGTTCAACATGCATTCGGACCAGGACGCCGATCATTTCGAGGACGTGATGCGCAGTCACGACGAAGTGACGTCGTGCCACAAGATCACCGGCGCGGCCGACTACATTCTTCAGGTGGTCGCGTCCGATCTCGACGCGTATGCCACGTTCGTCGAACGCGTGCTGAGGAAGCAGGCCGGCGTGTCGTCGATTCAGTCGAGCCTCGCGCTGCGCGAGGTGAAGTTCTCGTCGCGCGTGCCGGTGCCCGATGCGTAAGTGTCCGTTCCCGCCCGCGCCGGCATCCGCGTCGATCGTCATCCCATGGAGCACCCCGTCATGAAACCCGTCATGCCTTCCGTCTCGCTCGCCGCCGCATTCGCGCTCGCGCTCGCATTGACCGCCTGCACCACCGAACCGCCGTCGCCGCTTCCACCGGACGTCGCCGGACGGTCCGCGCCGAGCACGCAGACCGCGCAGGCCACGCCGCCCGCGCTCGGCGGCGATCGCGACGCGCACGGCTGCATTGGCTCGGCCGGCTACGCGTGGTGCGCGCACACGCAGCAATGCGAGCGTCCATGGGAGCTCGCGCACGCGCGCGGCTTCGCGAACAGCGCGCAGGCGTACGAGCAGTTCTGCGGGAACGGCATCGCGAAGTGACCTGAGGCAGGCGCGAACGCCGGCCCGCGATGCCGCGCCGCGGCTCGACGATCGGCGGGCGCGCTTCGCGCCGTGCCGCGAGCGCACCGGTCGGGCCGCACGCGTGCGCTTTCCGTCGTTGCGGCCGCGTCCGGGCCGCCGCAACCGGCCGGCCGCGGCATTCGCGCCGCTGCGCGTTGCCGCCGCATCGGCCCGCTCGCCGCGCGCCCGCCCGAATGCCCGACTGCCGGTGCGCCGCATCCGCTAGAATTGCGGGCACGCGCGACGCCGTCGCCGCCCGCTCCACCCATCCGCATCGCCGCGGTCCTCGCGACCGCCGGTGCGGCCCGCGCCCGAGCCGCGCGAGCGCCGCACGCCGTTGCCGCGCCCGCCGGGCGCGCCACCAACCGAATTCAGCTGGAGAAAAACCGTGTTTACCTGCCGAAACCAGAGCTGCGGCACGCAGTGGGAGACGTCCGACGTCGTGATCAAGGACGAAGGCCAGGGGCTGCTGTTCCGCTGCCCGCTATGCGGCGCACGCAACTATCTCGAGCGCTTCGAAGCCGAAGACGGCACGGTCGTCTACGAGCAGATGGCCGGCCGCCCCTACCTCGGAGATGTCGAATGACGCAGCCCGCCGCCACGCCGTTCAGCGCGCTGCCGCTGACGCCCGCGACGCTCGCGAACCTCACTCAGCTCGGCTACGTCGACATGACGCCGATCCAGGCCGCGAGCCTGCCGATCGCGCTGGCCGGGCACGACCTGATCGCGCAGGCGAAGACGGGCAGCGGCAAGACCGCCGCATTCTCGCTCGCGCTGCTGTCGCGCCTCGACGCGCGTCGCTTCGACGTGCAGGCGATGATCCTGTGCCCGACGCGCGAGCTCGCCGACCAGGTCGCGCAGGAAGTGCGCCGCCTCGCGCGCGCCGAGGAGAACGTCAAGGTGCTGACGCTGTGCGGCGGCACGCCGATGCGTCCGCAGGCGCAGAGCCTCGAGCACGGCGCGCACGTCGTCGTCGGCACGCCGGGCCGCATCATGGACCACCTCGAGCGCGGCAACCTGAAGCTCGACGCGCTGAACACGCTCGTGCTCGACGAAGCCGATCGGATGCTCGACATGGGCTTCTTCGACGACATCGTGAAAGTCGCACGGATGTGCCCGGCGACGCGTCAGACGCTGCTGTTTTCCGCGACCTATCCGGACGGCATCGCGAAGCTGAGCCAGCAATTCCTGCGCAACCCGAAGGAAGTGAAGCTCGCGGAGCGCCACGACGACAGCAAGATCCGCCAGCGCTTCTACGAAGTGACGGACACCGAGCGTCTGCATGCGGTCGGCCAGTTGCTGAACCACTACCGGCCGGTCAGCACGATCGCGTTCTGCAACACCAAGCAGCAATGCCGCGACCTGCTCGACGTGCTGCACGCGCAGGGCTTCCATGCGCTCGCGCTGCACGGCGAGCTCGAACAGCGCGAACGCGATCAGGTGCTGATCCAGTTCGCGAACCGCAGCTGCTCGGTGCTCGTCGCGACCGACGTCGCCGCGCGCGGGCTCGACATCGCGCAGCTCGAGGCGGTGATCAACGTCGACGTGACGCCCGACCCCGAAGTGCACGTGCACCGGATCGGCCGCACCGGCCGGGCCGACCAGGAAGGCTGGGCGCTGAGCCTGGCGAGCATGGACGAGATGGGCCGGGTCGGCGCGATCGAGCAGGCGCAGAAGCGCGACGTCGAATGGCATTCGCTCGCGGAACTGAAGCCCGCCGACGAAGGCACGCTGCTGCCGCCGATGGAAACGCTGCAGATCCTCGGCGGACGCAAGGACAAGATCCGCCCGGGCGACGTGCTCGGCGCGCTGACCGGCGATGCCGGCTTCGACGGCAAGCAGATCGGCAAGATCAACGTGACGGAGTTCTCGACCTACGTCGCGATCGAGCGCGGCGTCGCGCGCGACGCGCTGCGCAAGCTCAACGCCGGGAAGATCAAGGGCAAGCGCGTCAAGGTGCGCCTGATGGACGACGAATGACCGCAAGCGGTGCGGCGCTTCGAGCGCCGCGCCGCCGCGTCATGCCAGCACCGGATAGCCGCGCGCCGACGCGCGCTGCGCGAACTGCGCAATCGTGTCGTATGCGTGCGGCGCCACACTCTCGAACCCCTTCAGCCTCAGCACGCGCGCGCGGTCGCGATCGACCGTGACCGCATGCGCGAGCGCATCCCGTAGCGGCTTCACCAGCCCGCCGTCGAGCGCCTTCGACGCAATCAGCGGCAACCCCGGCGCCGGCGCCGTCATGCCGACGATCCGGATCTCGTCCAGCAACGCCGGCAGCGCATCGCCCACGTACGCGAACGTCACGCAGTCGATCGCCGCGCAATCGGCTTGGCCGGCCGCGAGCGCGCGCAGCACGTTCAGGTGCGAGCCGAACGACGCGACCGAAGCGAAGAAACGTCCGTCATGCGCGTGCGGCGCGACTGCATCGCGCAACGCATTCATCCCGCTGTGCGAATCGTCGCCGTTGATGGCCGCGCGTAGGCCGCGACACGCGGCCAGCGTCGTCGCGCCGCGCGCCTGCGCGCGCGCCGACACGACCAGCACGCTGCTGTAGCGTGCGCCGTGGCAGCCGGGCGCATCGAACGCGGGCGTCGCGATCAGATGCACGGTTTCGTTCAGCCCGAGCATCCGGTACGGATAGCCGCACGTCTGGGACAGCAGCAGGTCGTTGCGGCGCCACAGCGCATTCAGATCGTCGAACGGCTCGCCGGGCAGCGCGACGTCGACCGGCCCGCCGGCGCGCGCGAACGCATCGAGCGCGTCACGCAGCAACGCGCGCCACAGCGCGCCGTGGCGCGGCGTCACGTTGTACATCGGCAGTGCGGCGATCCATTGGTTCATGCGCGCATTCTACGCAGCGGCGCTGCACCGCGGGAAGCACGCTCGATCGAACTTCCGCAGGCACCGAAACACGAGCGCGCGAACGATGCTTATGCGCCGCGCGGCGATAAGCAAATGCGAAACGCTTGGTTGGCGCGCCGACGCCGCGCCGTTAGCGTTCAAATGGCGCGGCGCCGTCGGATTCCGCCCTGGTGACGGCCGCCACCGGCGAAACACCTGCGGGCACATCGAGCGTGCGCTGCATCGACGCATTCGTCCGCTTGCCGCCTTTCGCGCCGACGGCGCACTTCATCCCGTTTCACACCATGGCCGAATACTTCGACGTCGACCACGCGCGCGCGATCGCCGCGCTCGACGCCCGCTTCACCGCCCGCACCGAGTGGCCGACCTGGCTGCTGATCGTCGCGATCTACGGCGGCTGGCTCGCCGTGCTGCTGCTCGTGCGCGCCGGCCATTTGTCGCTTGGGGCCGCGACGCCGCCGCTGATCCTGCTCGGCGCGTGGCACATGTCGCTGCAGCACGAACTGCTGCACGGGCATCCGACCCGCTGCGCGTTCGTGAACCGGCTGCTGGGCTATCCGCCGCTGACGATCTGGTATCCATACACGCTGTATCGCGACACGCACCTCGACCATCACCGCGACGAGGATCTCACCGTGCCCGGCGTCGACCCGGAATCGAACTACGTGTCGCGCGAGCAGTGGGCGCGGCTGCCGCGCTGGCGACGCGCGCTGACGGTGGCGCGCAACACCTTCGTCGGGCGCCTCGTGTTCGGGCCGCCGACGAGCGTTGCGGCGACGTTCGCCGACGCGCTGCGCAGGTTCCGGCGCGGCGACTTCCACTACCTGCCGATGTGGGCCGCGCACGCCGCGTGCGTGGCCGCACTGCTCGCGTGGCTGCAACGGGCGATCGGCATGCCGTGGTGGTACTACGTACTGGCCGTCGCGTGGCCCGCGCTGTCGGTCGCGATGATCCGGTCGCTGTTCGAGCATCGCGCCGCGCGGCAGCCGAAGGCGCGCATCGCGATCAACGAAGCCGGCTTCGCGATGCGCCTGCTGTATCTGAACAACAACTACCATCTCGTGCATCACGACCTGCCGAAGCTGCCGTGGTACGACCTGCCGCGTGCGTACCGGATGCGCCGCGACGCGTATGCGCAAAAATGCGGCGGCTTCGTGATCCGCGGCGGCTATCGCGAACTGCTCGCGCGCCATGCGTGGACGCCGACCGACGCGCCCGTGCATCCGTTCGAGCGCGGCACCGCATCGCTGTCCACAGGCTGCGGCGCGACGATCGCCGTGGTCGACGGGTATCTCCGGATCAGTACCTGACGCACGTCAGGCGCGCGAGCGCGTAGGGCGTCGGTCGCGTCGCGAAGCCGCCCGTTGCGGCGGCCGTTGCGCGCAACGGCGCGCCATCCACGCCCCCTGCGCATTCCTTACGAAACGCCGACGCCAGCGCAATGCGGCGCTCTACCGCCGAATTGCCAATTGCGTCGGCAATGGCCAGAATGACGGCTCGTCCGGAGCCGCCCACGATCATTCGCTCCGCCTCCGCCCGCGGCCGCGCGCCGCCCTCTCCGAACGACGATGCAACCCAACTCCTCACCCGGCGCGGTCCGCTCGATCGGCAACGACTGGTCGGTGTCCGCGATCACCGCGGGCTTTCTGGCGGTGCTGATTTCCTATGCGGGTCCGCTCGCGATCCTGTTCCAGGCATCGCAGGCCGCGCACGTATCGAACGAGATGGTCGCGTCGTGGGTCTGGGCGATCTCGATCGGCGCGGGCGTGTCGGGCCTGTTCGCTAGCTGGAAACTGAAAGTGCCGGTGATTACCGCGTGGTCGGCGCCCGGCACCGCGCTGCTCGTCGGCCTGTTTCCGCAACTGTCGCTGAACCAGGCCGTCGGCGCCTACCTGACGGCCGCGGCGATCATGCTGGCGATCGGCGTGAGCGGCGGTTTCGACCGTCTGGTCCGCCATATTCCGCGCGGCATCGCGTGCGGGATGATGGCCGGCATCCTGCTGCCGTTCGGCATGCATGCGTTCTCGGCCGCGACCGCGCAGCCGGTGCTCGGCTTCGGGATGATCGGCGCGTACGTGATTTTCAGGCGCCTGCTGCCGCGCTACAGCATCGTGCTGGTGCTGCTGACGGGCGCCGCGCTCGCGACGCTGCTGGGGATCGCGCACATCGGCAACGTATCGCCGAGCATCACGCGGCCCGTGTTCATCGCGCCGGAATGGACGCTCGGCACCACGCTCAGCCTCGCGTTGCCGCTGGTCGTCGTCAGTCTCACCGGCCAGTTCCTGCCGGGGATGACGATCCTGCGCGTCTCGGGCTACCACACCAGCGCCCGGCCGATCATCGCCGCTACCGGCGTGATGTCGCTCGTCGTCGCCTGCTTCGGCGGGATCACGATCGTCGTCGCGGCGATCACCGCGGCGCTGTGCACCGGCAAGGATGCGCACGAGGATCCGGACCGCCGCTATGTCGCGGGCATCGCGAACGGGGTGATCTATCTGATCGGCGGGATCTTCGCGGGGACGATCGTCACGCTGTTCTTCGCGCTGCCGAAGGCGTTCGTCGCGATCCTCGCGGGGCTCGCGCTGATCGGTGCGATCGGCGCGAACGTGCACGGGATCTTCGAGGACGACGCGCACCGCGACGCGTCGGTGATCACGTTCCTCGCGACCGCATCGGGGATGACGTGGCTGGGGCTCGGGTCCGCGTTCTGGGGCATCGTGATCGGGTCGGCCGCGTATGCGGCGTCAAGCCGGGTGCGCCGCCACGCGTGACGCGACGCGCGCGCATCGGCGCAGACATCGGCATCGGCTCAGCGCGCGCGCTCGCGCAGCAGCGCCGCGATCGCCTGCTCCGCTGACGTTGCGCCGTAGACGCGCTCCGACACGCCGGCCTCGACGTCGATCTGCCCTGCGTTGTGCGCGTCGTAGAGATCGACGATCAGCTGTGCATGGCGCTCGCTGAGGCCGGCGCGCAACAGCGTAGCGGTCCATGCGTCGCGCGGCAGTTCCTGCGCGACGATCGCGCGGCCGGCGCGTTCGGCGAGCGCATTGGCGATGTCGCGCACGTTCACGCGCCGCGGCCCTTCGATGCTGACGATGCGCAACGCCGTACGCGCCGCGGCCGGCTCGGCGAGCAGCCGCGCGGCCGCGATGCCCACGTCTTGCGCCCAGACCGTCGGAAACACCTTGTCGAGCGGATGATGAAAGCTCGGCAGCACGCCGGTGGCCAGCGCGACCGGCAGCACGCGCGCCCAGTTCTGCAGGTGTTCGGCCGAGCGCAGCAGCGTGAGCTGCGTCGGGATCGTCTTGAACGCCGCTTCGAGCCGATGAAAGAGCCGCGTGATGCCCGTGTTGCCGTCACGCTCCGCGCCGTAATCCGACAACGCGAGCAGCGCCGGCGGCGCAGCGGCGACGAGCGCGCCGGTCACGACGTCGATGATCCGCTCCATCGACGCGGCCGGGTCGCGCTCGGCGGCGGGCACCGGACACAGCATCTGCACGGCCTGCGCGCCGTCGAGCGCCGCGGCGACGGCCCGTGCGTCTGTCAGATCGGCGATCGCCACCTCGCAGCCGAGTTGCACGAAGCGCTCGCGCCGGCTTGCGTCGCGCAGGACGGCGCGAACCGGATGGCCTGCGCTGCGCAGGGCCGTGACGGCCGACAAACCGACATTGCCTGTTGCGCCGAAAATCACGAACACGATTCGCTCCTTGGGGGATGACGTTGCGGTGATTGTCGGGGTGCGCGACTCGGATGGCGCGCACGGATGGATGAAGCGAGCAGGAATGGATGACGCGATGGTCGGGGCGCGCGGGTGGACGGCGTGAGCTGCGGCTCGGTGGATGTTATTGGAGGCGCGCTGTCAGGTTGGCGTTGCCATTCATGCTGCCCTTACCGCCATCAACCTCCTAAGCCCGCGTCAGCCCGCCCTTCCCCCCGCGCGCGCAATTTCGGTCGGCGTCGCGCCGAGCACGCGATTCATCCAGTTCGCCATGTGGCTCTGGTGCGCAAAGCCGGCCTCGAGCGCGATCTGGCTGATGCTGAGCCGTCCTTCGAGCAGCAGCGTCTTGGCCCGCTCGACGCGCCGCCGCACGACGTACTGATGCACCGGCATCCCGAGCGTCGCGCGAAACAGCACCTTGAAATGCGGCACGCTGATCGACACGAGCGCCGCGAGTTCGGCGAGCGTCATGCGGCGTTCGAGGTTCGCCTCGACGTAATCGATCACGCGCGACGCCGCCTTCGGCGTCAGCATGGGCGTGCGCTCGCGTAGCGCCGGACGGCTGTCGGCCAGCCGCGCGACGAGCGCCGTGCACAGGCTCTCCGCATAGAGCGGGTCTGATGCGTCCGCCGCGTCGAGTTCGGCGGCCAGCGCCCACGCGATGTGCTGCAGCCGCGGATCGCGCACCTGCAGCCGCCGGCGGATCTGGGCGTGCGCGGGCTTCAGTTCGAGTTGCTCGAACGTGCTCCGCACGAACGTGTCGCTCAGCGCGATGTACAGGACCCGGCAATCGGCGCTGTCGGTCCACCGGCCCGGCAGCCCTGCGGGGATCACGTCGACGTCGCCATGCGCCTGGATGCGCGACACGCGCTCGCCGTCGCATACGCAATCCGCGCGCACGGGCGAGCCGACGTGCACGCCGATGCGGTGATGCTCGGCGGCCGGAATCCGGTACGTGCCCGCGCGTATTTCCAGCAGCGATGCGCCGAAGCCGCACCATCCGAGCCCCCGGCTGGAGCGCAGCGTGACGGGCACGCCTTCGTCGGGTGGCGCGGCGAGAATCGGATCGCTCATGATTTCCCTCCACCGAAGCGGATACAGATCGCGCATTGTGACGCCTTTTCGGCGCGCTTGCCGGGCCTGCGCGGTCACTTCGACGTCGCGTCGGAAAAGATCATCCGTTTCTGCTCGGGCCAATCCTTGCGTGCGCGCCAATCGCAGCCGCGCCGCCTACGATGGGCGAATCCGACACCTACGGAGACCGAGATGCCCCGTTCATGCCCGCCGCATGCGGCGTTTGCCGCCACTTCATCGTCCCGCGCAGTGCGCCTGCGTGCGCTTGGCGCGTCGCGCGACCACAGCCCGACCCTTGCCGAACGCTGCCTGCGCATGATCGGCTGGCACCGGCTCGAGCGACTGCTCGCGTCGATTCCCGACAGCAACGACGACTTCGGCATCGTCTGACGGCGGCGCCGCATGGCGCGGCCCGTATCGGGCCGCTTGCATCGACCACTCACATCGCCTGCTTCCGCCGCCGATCGTGCGGCGCGACCGTCGCGCCGTCGATCACCGGCGCGCCCTGCTTGATCAGGAAGTCGCGGAACAGCCCGGTCACCTGCGAGATGCGGCGATCGGCGAGCGTAACCACGTACCACTCACGCTCGATCGGGTTGCCGGGAAACGGCAATTGCCCGAGCAGCCCCGTGCGCAACTCGAGCGCGCATGCGTGCAGCGACAGGAACGCAATGCCGAGCCCGGCTTCGGCCATCTGCTTGATCGCCTCGTTGCTCGACAGTTCCGAGCCCACGTGGAACCGGTAGCCGGCCGTCTTGAACAGCGTCTCGACGGTCGAGCGCGTGCCCGCGCCGCGTTCACGCACGAGCAGGTGGGCGGATTCGAGATCCTTCAGCGTGACGCGCTTGCGCTGCATCAGCGGATGCGTCGGCGCGGCGACGAACACCATCGGATGCTTCGCGAATTCGACCGCGTGCGTGCGCAGCTCCTTCGGCGCGCTGCCCATCACCGCGAGATCGATTTCATGCGTGGCGAGCATGCGGATGATGTCGTCGCGGTTGCCGACCTTGAAATAGGTCTTCACGTGCGGACGCGTCGCGGTGAATTTGACGAGCAACGGCGGAATCAGATACTCGGCGGTCGTGATCGCGCCGATGCGCAGCGTGCCGCCGAGATCGCCCGTCAGCGCGGCCACCTCGTCGCCGGCCTCGCTCCACAGATGCAGGATCTCGCGCGCGTAGCGCGCGACGATTTCGCCGGCCGCGGTCAGCTGCACGCCGCGCCCCACCCGCTGCAGCAAAGCGGCGCCCACCGCCTCCTCGAGCAGCCGAACCTGCAGCGAGACGGCGGGCTGCGTCAGGTTCAGCTCCTCGGCCGCGCGGGACACGCTACCGAGCCGCGCAATCATGTCGAGCGCCTTCAACTGCCGGAACGTTGCGGTCTTTCCTATAAGTGAATACATATGAGTCGCTTATAAACATTAAATTGTTTGCGCAGGTTCGAAACTATATCGTCGGTTCCTGAGGAATGTCATTCGAATCATCATCAAGCGGGAGCCCAACATGAACCACAACACGCACACCGTTGCAACGGACCGCGCACCACCCACGCCGCGCATCGTGATCGTCGGCGGCGGGGCCGGCGGCCTGCAGCTCGCGACGCGCCTCGGCGACACGGTCGGGCGCCGCGGGCAGGCCGAAGTCGTGCTCGTCGACCGCTACCCGACGCACTTCTGGAAGCCGCTGCTGCACGAAGCCGCATCCGGCCATCGCGATCCGGCCACGCACACGATCGAATACGTCGCGCAGGCCAAGCGCCACGGCTTCCGGTTCGTGCAGGGCGCGCTGCAGGCGCTCGACCGCGCGACGCGCACGGTGACGATCGCCGCCGTGCACGACGCCGACGGCACCGAGATCCTGCCGCAGCGCGAACTCGGCTACGACGACCTCGTGCTCGCCGTCGGCAGCGTGACGAACTTTTTCAACGTTCCGGGCGCGGCCCGCCACGCGCTGCCGCTCGAAAACCTCGACCAGGCGGAAGATTTTCGGCGCAAGTTCCTCGCCGCATGCACGCGGGCCAACCACGCGGCCGAGCAGCATCCGGCGCGGCGCGCGGCACCGGTCTGCATCAGCGTGATCGGCGCGGGCGCGACGGGCGTCGAACTGGCCGCGGCGCTGCGTCACGCGGTCCAGCAACTGACGACGTATCGCTTCAAGGCGCTGGTGTCCACGCGCGACGTGCACATCCGGCTGATCGAAGGCGGGGCGCGCATCCTGCCGGCGCTCGACGAGCGGCTGTCGGCGCGCATGCATGCGCAGTTGCGCACGCTGAGCGTCGACGTGCTGACGGATACGCGCGTCGCGCAAGTCGATGCCGACGCGGTCACGACCGCGACCGGCGAGCGGCTGGCGAGCGACATCACGATCTGGGCGGCCGGCGTGGCCGGCCCCGCGATCCTGCGGGAGCTCGGCGGTATCGCGCTCAACCGGTCGAACCAGGTGATCGTGACCGACACGCTGCAAACGCCCGACGATGCGCACGTGTATGCGTTCGGCGATTGCGCCGCGTGCCCGTCGGCCGATGCGCTGAGCGTGCTGCCGCCGCGCGCGCAGGTCGCGCACCAGCAGGCCGTGTACCTCGGCGACGCGTTCGCGCGGCGCCTCGCCGGCAAGCCGGTGGCGCGCTTCGCGTTCCGCGATGCGGGCACCGTGGTGTCGCTCGGCCACACCGGCGCCGTCTATCAGGCCGACTTCGGCGCGCGGCCGCGCTCGGTGATCGTCGACGGGCTCGCCGCGATCGGGCTGTACAAGTTCCTGTACCGCAAGCATCTGTTCAGCGTGTACGGACTGAAGCGCGCGCTGTTCCAGTCGCTCGGGCACTGGCTGCAACGCCGCAACCAGCCGTCGATCAAGCTGCACTGAGCGCGGCTTGCACGGTGCCGCAACACCGCGTATCGCGCGCACCACGCGATACGCGGCCCGCTGCGGCGCACGGCCGTGGTGCAGCGATCGGCTGCGCATGTTTGGTGCATCGGGCGAAGGCCGTCGCGCCGATGCCGAACCTGCGTGTCGTGCTGCATCGCGCACTTCCGCACCAGTCATGGCCCGCGATGCCATTCATTAGTCGAATCGTATGGGTCGGATATAAATATTAATTGGTCGCATATTCCGGATCGACGCTAAGGTGTCGAGCATTCCCGTCCGCGAACGGATCGTCACGTGTCAGGAGAGGAATCACCGTGGTCATTGAAGCCATCGTCACCCGTCTCGATGCTGCATTCGCGCAGATCGAAGCGACACCCGATTCGCACGAAGCACGCAACCAGCGCGACGCCATCATCCAGTGGCTCGACAGCGCATCCGAGCAAGGCTATCGGCTCGGCCTCGTCACGACGCTGCCGGCCGCCCGCCTCAGCGACATGTTCGAGGGGCAGTTCGGCCGCGCGACCCTCGACCGCTTCGCGGTCGTCGTGACCGACGCCGATCAGCAGGATGCCGCAGCGAACCGCCATCCGTTCGACGTCGCGCTGCAAGCGCTCGGCGTACCGCCCGAATGCGCGGTGGGCGTCGCCAGCAGCGAGCCGGAGCGCCGCGAAGCCGAGATCTTCGGCCTGTCGCGATGCATGCGCGTCACCGATACGATGCACGCGCTCGCATCGGCAAGCGTGCACTGAACCGCGCGCGTTCATACGGATACACTCGGCTGGTCGGGCGCGATGGCGCGCCATGCCGATCATCGTCTGACGACGCGCTGGCATTTTTGCCGTCAAAGTCGGCTGCGACATTCGCCGGCTTGATCGATTTCTTCCCGAGGCGGGACGGTGCGTGCATCGTCTCGCTCGTCGCGCAACGGGCCGGTTCACCGATACACAGAAGGTTGTGACACCAAGACGAAGATCGCTGCGGCGGTCGACGCGGTGAACGGGCGGCGTCATCGGAAAGGCTGAACGTCCGCGACGCGGAGCCTGTCACGTACCGGATGACAAAGCGGCTGCATGACGATTTCTTCAACGCGGTCGATGCAATCGCACGCGGCGGCCCGATACGCGCCGCAACGCTGCGCCCCCATTCGCATCCGTCATGGGCCTGAAGAACGCTTTCATGGCAACGCCGCACGCGCGGCTACGGTCCAACGCGGAACCGCATGCGAACAGCCAGCGGCCGCGCCGAAACTCCGCCGACACCGCGAGGTCGAACGAGCATCGTCGGAGAAAGTGACATGAACCACACCGCCCCGCTCGCCATCCTGCTCGTGCTCGTTGCCGCCAGCTCGCCCGCATACGCCGACGCGAGCGCCAACATCCCCACCGCGCAGGTTCCGCCGCAGCAGAAGAACTGCGTGCCGTCCTCCAGCGTGCGTCAGCCTTCGAATCGGCCGCCGATCCGCGTATGCGTCGGCGATTCCGACACGCAGCTGAACCTGCCGTGGTTCGTCACCGACGTGCTCACCGCCGTGGACACGCGTCAATCGCCTCGCGCCCTGTTGCACCGGATGCGCGACGATTTCTGAATCCCGGCGCGCCGGACGCTTCGGCCTACAGCGCGCCATAACGCGGCGTTCCCGGATTGGCCGCGGTATCACCCAGATAACCGACGTTCATACGAGATAGGCGGCTGATGGCAACGTATGCGCCGTCCCACGAATATTTACGATCACACGTTAATCTACGACACAGCATTCAATTAACAAACTACGATCAACAATTGAGGGATCCATCGTATACTTGCCGCACACCGTCCTCGTGCCAAGAGAAGGTGGGTTCCGCCCGGCCGCATTCGATGCGGCCGGGTTTTTTTGCGCGCCATCAATATATATGCATAATCGATGTATGTTATGGAGAGCCGCGTCGAACCCGTGTCCCCGCATCGTTATCGCTTCGCGTGTGTCGCGAGCGTAGAATCGACTGACGTCCCGCTACCGGCGCGGACCGCCGCGCTCCGGCCAGGCACGGCGAATGCTTCGCGCCCATTCATCGACCGGTTCGACGAGCATGCCCATACGGACAACAACGAGCGCGACCCGACGAACGTCCGCGTCCACGCCGGGCGCGAAGCCGGTATTCCATCGCGCCGACGCCGCGCAGCACATCGTGTTGCCGATTGCCCTCCTCGCCTGCATCGTCGTGCTCGTCCTCGCGCTCGTCATGGCCGACCGCATGGCGCGCGACTCGGTCACGCACCACGAGCGCACGGTCGCGACCGATATCGCGATCTCGATCGACCATATCCTCGACGGCGTGCGCTCACGGCATCCCGGCGAACTCGATGCGCTGATCGGCCGGCCGTGCGCCAGCGTGTCCAGAACGCTTGCCGAAGTGGCCACGCGCCTGCGCTACCTCCGTGCGGTCGGACTGATCAACGGCGGCCGCGTCACCTGCTCGTCCGCGCTCGGCCCGGTCGATGTTCCGCTCGAGGTTTACACGCGCACGCCGGCGTCGGCCGGCACGACGCTCGCGCTGCTGGAGCAGACGCCGTTTCAGCGCGGCGTGCCGGTGCTCGCGGTCGTGCGGGCGGCAACGCCGGGCTCGGGCGTGCTGTACCTGATCGAAGGCGACTATGTGGCCGACATGCTCGCGTACGGCGCGCGCTTCGGCGCGGCGACGGCCACGCTGTCGGTCGCGGGCTGGGGCGGCCTCGATCAGCGCGGCCGCTTCATGCCGCCGCACCCGGCGGCCGCGCCGGCGGGCAGCGCGATCACGTCGAGCGCGTGGCCGTTCACGGTGTCGGTCGCGGCGTCGCAACCGTACGTCTCGCAGGTGTATCGGCGCTATCGGCTCGTCTGCCTGACGATCGCGCTGCTCGTGAACGGTCTCGTCGCGGCCGCGTACCTGCTGGCGATGGCGCCGCGCCGGCTGCTGCTGAAGGCGGTCCGCCACGCGCTCAAGCGCGGCGAGCTTCACGTCGTCTACCAGCCGATCGTCGACGTCGAGACGCGCCGAACGGTCGGCGTCGAGGCGCTGCTGCGCTGGCAGCATCCCAAATGGGGGGCCATCGGTCCGGCGGCATTCGTCCCCGAGGTCGAGTCGAGCTCGATCCTGCCGAAGATCACCGAATTCGTGCTGCGCACGGCCGTATCGGAATTGGCCGACCTGGCGCCGTCGACGCCGCTGCGCATCGCGATCAACATCGCGCCGCAGGACCTCGAACGGCCGCGCTTCGTCGCCCTCGTCGCCGAGGCGATTCGCCGGCTGCCGCCGGGATGCACGCTGGTGCTCGAAGTCACCGAGCGCGTCCTGCTCGAGAAGAATGCACGCACGACGGAGATGTTCGCCGCGCTGCGCGCGACGGGCGCGAAGTTCGCGATCGACGATTTCGGCACGCATCACAGCAATCTCGACCTGCTGTCGCGCTTTCCGTTCGATTACGTGAAGATCGATCGCCAGTTCATCTCGCAGCTGACGACCGGCAACGCCAGGCTGATCGAGGGCATCGCGGCGCTGGCGCGCCATTACGACGTGACCGTCATCGCCGAGGGCGTGGAGACGGAGGAGCAGCATCGCGCGCTACGCGCCGTCGGCGTGCAATATGCGCAGGGCTTTCTGTATCACCGGCCGCAAGACCCGGAGAATTTGAAGCGCGATTTCGCGGCGATGCCGGCCTGAGCGCGCCGCGTCGCGCGCCCGCGTGCGGGCGCCGTCGCGAGGCGGCGCCGACGGGCCGCGGTGCTGGCGCTGGTGCTGGTGCAAACGCCCACGCGAGCATCAACGCCAACGCCGAAGCGAGCACCAATCCCCATCGCGGCCCAGCCAGCGACGGCCCACCGCACCGCGACCGAGCACGCGGCGCGATCGCCACACAGAACGAGTATCCCGATGACGCCAGACCATCCGCCGCCCATCCCTTCGAACCGCGAGCCGGTCGCGCACGATCAGCCGCTGCTCCACCGCTACGCGGAGTTCCGGTTCCAGACGGTCGTCTCGTCGATCACCGACTATGCGGTGTTCATGCTCGACACGCACGGCAACGTCGCGACGTGGAACGCGGGCGCGGAGCGCATCAAGGGCTACCGCGAGGACGAGATCGTCGGCCGCCATTTCTCGCGCTTCTATCCGCCCGACGCGATCGCCGCCGGCCGCCCGGCTCAGGCGCTCGAAACCGCGGTCGCGTCCGGGCACTTCCAGGACGAAAGCTGGCGCGTCCGCAAGGACGGTTCGCGCTTCTGGGCCAGCGTGACGATCACGGCCGTGCGCGACGAGTCGAACACACTACGCGGCTTCATCAAGATCACGCGCGACATGACCGAGCGCAAGCGCGTCGAGGAACTGGAAACGGCCACGCGGCGGCTCGACGTGTTCATCGCGACACTCGCGCACGAGTTGCGCAACCAGCTCGCACCGCTGCAGCACACGATCGGCATCCTTCACAGCCTGCCGGCGGCCGGGCTCGGCCCCGCGCTCACGCAATGCAAGGACATCGCCGAGCGGCAGATCGGCCAGCTCGTGCGGCTCGTCGACGATCTGCTCGACATCGGCCGCATCAAGACCGACAAGGTGGATCTGCAGCAAGCGCCACTGAACGTGCGCGACATCGTCTATCGCAGCGTGCAGAGCATCCAGCCGAAGGTCGATGCACGCGGACAGCGCATCGTCGTGCGCCTGCCACCCGCGCCGGTGATCGTGCGCGGCGACGACGTGCGGCTCGTGCAGGTGCTGTACAACCTGCTCGACAACGCATCGAAGTATTCGCCGAACGGCGAGCACATCGAAGTCCACGTGCGCACCGAGGCGAGCGTGGTCGCGATCGACGTCGTCGATCGCGGGATCGGCATCGTCCCCGGCGCGCAGGAGTCGATCTTCGAACTGTTCGAACAGGACAGCAGCGCGGGCCGCCTTGCGGCCGGCGGGCTCGGTCTCGGCCTCGCGATCTGCCGCAAATTCGTCGGCCTGCACGGCGGCAGCATCACCGCCGACAGCGCCGGCATCGGCAAGGGTTCGTCGTTTACCGTGCGGCTGCCGCTCGCGCAGCCGGCCGAACGCGTCGAGCCGGCGCGCGTCGCACCGGCACCGCTCACGACGCGCCCGCTGCGCATCCTGGTCGTCGACGACAATCGCGAAGCGGCCGACACCCTCGCCGTCCTGCTGCAAACCAAGGGCCACACGGCGCGCGTCGCCTACCACGCGCGCGATGCGGTGCCGCTCGCGCGCGACTTCGCACCGCAGCTGATGCTGATCGACCTGAGCATGCCCGACGTCAACGGCTTCGAGCTGCTGCGCGAACTGAACGCGACACGCATCGCGCCCGATGCATTCCGTGTCGCGCTGTCGGGGCACGTGCGTTCGTGCGATCGCAAGGAAACCGCCGACGCCGGCTTCGACGACCATTTCGCGAAGCCGATTCCGATCGACGCGCTCGATGCATTGCTCGCGCGCGTCGACACCGCTGCGCAGCGCCACGGCGAAGGTTGAGCACGCTGCTCGATGCGGCACGCGCAACGCGCGGCCCGCCCGCGCCGCCTGACGCCATCGACGCACGCGCGGCGGCCGGCACGCGCAAGCGCTAAAATTCGCCGCCTGGGCATCCACGACGAGCGAGCGTTTTGACGGAGTTCGAGCAGGGTTTCATCCTCACCCGCCACTGGCGGGACACCGCGTCCGGCATCGAGATCGAGTTCTGGCTGGCAACCGAACACGGTCCGCGCCGGGTGCGGTTGCGCCCGCAGGAAGCCGTCGCGTTCGTGCCGGCGCAGCAGCAGGCGCTCGCCGAGCGCGCGCTGGCCGGCGAGCGCGATGCCGAATGGCGTCCGCTCGCGCTGCGCGACTTTCGTCAGCGCCCGGTGGCCGGCCTCTACTGCCGTCGCTACCGCCATCTGAGCGCACTGCAGAAGCGCCTCGCGTCGGCCAGCGTCGACGTGTACGAAGCCGACGTGCAGCCGCCCGACCGCTACACGATGGAGCGCTTCATCACCGCGCCCGTGCTGTTTCGCGGCGCCGTCGCCGCCGACGGCACGCTGACCGACGGCGAACTGAAACCGGCGGCCGATTACCGGCCGACGCTGCGCTGCGTGTCGCTCGACATCGAGACGAGCGTGAACGGCGAGCTGTATTCGATCGCGCTCGAAGGCTGCGGACAGCGACAGGTCTACATGCTCGGGCCGCCGAACGGCGACGCGCGGGCCATCGACTTTCGCCTCGACTACTGCGACAGCCGCGCCGAGCTTCTCGCGCGGCTCAACGACTGGTTCGCCGAGCACGATCCCGATGCGGTGATCGGCTGGAACCTCGTGCAATTCGACCTGCGCATCCTGCACGCGCACGCGCAGCAGTACGGCGTCGCGCTGAAACTCGGGCGCGGCGGCAGCCTGCTGGAATGGCGCGCGCACGGCCAGCAGCCCGATCACTTCTTCGCGGGCGCGGCCGGGCGCCTGATCCTCGACGGCATCGACATGCTGAAATCGGCGACGTGGACGTTTCCGTCGTTCAGCCTTGAATACGTGTCGCAGGCGCTGCTCGGCGAAGGCAAGTCGATCGACAACCCATATCAGCGGATGGACGAGATCCAGCGCCGCTTCGACCACGACAAGCCGGCGCTCGCGCACTACAACCTGAAGGACTGCGAGCTCGTCACGCGAATCTTCGCGAAGGCCGACCTGCTGTCGTTCGCGCTCGAGCGCGCGACCGTCACGGGCCTCGCGGCCGACCGCACGGGCGGCTCGGTCGCGGCGTTCACGCATCTGTACCTGCCGCGCATGCACCGGCTCGGCTACGTCGCGCCGAACCTCGGCGACGTGACCGGCCAGAACAGTCCCGGCGGCTTCGTGATGGATTCGCGACCCGGCCTGTACGACTCGGTGCTCGTGTTCGACTACAAGAGCCTCTATCCGTCGATCATCCGCACGTTCCTGATCGATCCGGCCGGCCTGATCGAAGGGCTCGCGCATCCGGACGATGCGGCATCGGTGCCCGGCTTTCTCGGCGCGCGCTTCTCGCGCACCGCGCATTGCCTGCCCGACATCGTGCGACGCGTGTCGGAAGGCCGCGACGAAGCGAAACGCCGGCGCAACGCGCCGCTGTCGCAGGCGCTGAAGATCATCATGAATTCGTTCTACGGCGTGCTCGGCTCGACCGGCTGCCGCTTCTTCGATCCTCGGCTCGCGTCGTCGATCACGATGCGCGGCCACGAGATCATGCATCGCACGCGCGAGCTGATCGAGGCACAGGGCTACGAGGTGATCTACGGCGACACCGATTCGACGTTCGTGTGGCTCGGCCGCGCACACGACGACGACGCGGCGGCCGCCACCGGCCGCGCGCTCGTCGCGCAAGTGAACATTTGGTGGCGCACGCATCTGCGCGAACGCTACGGGCTCGACAGCGCGCTCGAGCTGCAATACGAGCGGCACTACCACCGCTTCCTGATGCCGACCGTGCGCGGTGCTGAGGAAGGCAGCAAGAAGCGCTACGCGGGCCTCGCGCGCGCGGCGGACGGCGGCGACGATCTCGTCTTCAAGGGGCTCGAAACGGTGCGCACCGACTGGACGCCGCTCGCGCAGACGTTCCAGCGCGAACTGTACCGGCGCGTGTTCAAGCGCGAGCCGTACCAGGATTTCATCCGCGACTACGTCAGGCGCACGCTCGCCGGCGAATACGATGCGCAGCTGATCTATCGAAAGCGGCTGCGCCGGCCGTTGAGCGAATATCAGCGCAACGTGCCGCCGCACGTGCGCGCCGCGCGGATCGCCGACGAATTCAACCAGGCGCGCGGGCGTCCGCTGCAGTACCAGCGCGGCGGGTGGATCAGCTACGTGATGACGACCGCCGGCCCGGAGCCGCTCGAAACGATGCGCTCGCCGATCGACTACGCGTTCTACGTGAGCCGCCAGCTGCAGCCGGTCGCCGATGCGATCCTGCCGTTCCTGCGCGACGATTTCGAACGCGTGATCTCCGGCCAGGGGCAATTGTTCTGACGTCGCGCGGCTGCGCGAGCGGCCGTTCCTTCATACGGTTGCGCGTGCAACCGCCTCGCCTGTATCCGCCGTGTGCCGATCGGCATTCCGACGGCCGCGTGCATCGAGCGATAAGTAAAACCGATCGACCCGGTCGGAAATCCGACTTGGACGGCGCGCACGCCGCAGCGCACAATTTCGTCCATCGCAATCGAATGAAACCCTGATCCTTCGCAATGCGTTTTCGTGGCGCCCGCGCTGAACGACCGCGTATCGCCACACGCTTGAATAACAAGGAAAAGGCGCGCTCGCCGTGCTTGAAATGCCTCCAACGAACCATCCCTGCGTGCGCCGCCGCGTTCGCGCACGCTCCGTTTCCGTCCGCCGCGACGCATGCTGCCCACCGGTGCCGCACGACATGACGTGCGGCACGCCGCCTCCGGCGCCGTAACGCGCCCGCAGCAAACACTACTCCCCCGTCTCGCCCGAGGAAACCGACGTGTCGCAAGCCACCGTCGCGCCGCTACGGCCGCGCGACCCCTTCTCCATCGATCCGAGAAAGCTGCTGTTCTCGGTCACCACCTTCGTCGCGGCCGCGCTCGTGCTGCTGATCTCGTTCGCCGTCAGCTTTCCGCGCCCGTGGTGGGCGCTGCTCACGGTATACGTGACCGCACAGCCGATGGCCGGCACGTTCCGACCGAAGACCATCTATCGCGTGGCCGGCATCGCGACCGGCGCGATCGTCACCGTTGCGGTCGCACCCAATCTGCAGAACTCGCCGGCGCTGCTGGTGCTGTGCCTCGCGCTGTGGATCGGCTTCTGCATCTATCTCGCGGTGCTCGATCGTACGCCGCGCGCGTTCCTGTTCCAAATGGCGGCGTTCAGCTCGGCCGTGATCTGCTTTCCGTATCTCGACGATCCGACCAACATCTTCATCACCGCCGTGTCGCGCGTCGAGGAAATGTCGGTCGCGATCCTGTGCGTGACGATCGCGCACCGCGTCGTGAAGCCCGCGAACAACCGGCCGGTGATTCACGAACGCGCGCTGTCGTTTCTCGGCGATGCATGCCGCTGGACCGCCGAGGCGTTCGGCACCCGCCACGCGCGCCTCGAACACGCGCATCGCCGCAAGCTCGCCGCCGATGTGACGGAGCTCGGCATCATCGCGACGGCGCTGCCGTTCGATCAGCGCTTCGCGCTCGCGACGCGCGACACCGTCACCGCATTGCAGCACCGCCTTGCCGCGCTGCTGTCGATCGCGTCGGCCGCGGCGAACCGGCTCGACCAGCTGCGCGCGCTGAACGCGGTCGATGCGGACACCGCCACGCTCGTCGACGCGGTGATCGCCGACCTGCACGCGTCACAGGAGGTCGGCGACGCGCTCGACGCCGGCCTCGCCGCGCGCTGCCGCGCCCTTGCCGCCGAGCGGCTGCACGATTCGACGTGGACGTCGCTGCTCGCCGCGAGCCTGTTCGACCGCACCGCCGATTTCATCGACACGCTGCACGCGGCCCGCACGCTGGTGCGCAGCTTCGCCGCAAGCGACGCCGAGCTCGCGCGCCACCTGACGCCCGCGGACGCCACGCGCCGCTTCGCGCTCGCGCGCGATCACGGGCTCGCGCTGCTTGCCGGCGCGGCGACGGCCACCGCGATCGTCATCTACTGCGCGGTGTGGATTCTCCTCGCCTGGCCGAACGGGTCCGCGACCGCCGCCTTCGCCGCGCTCGTCACCTGCTCGTTCGCGGCGCAGGACGATCCGGCGCCGATGATCGGCCGCTACCTCGTGTCGACGCTCGTCACGTTTCCGCTCGCCGCGCTGTACCTGTTCGTGATCCTGCCGCGGGTCGACGGCGCCGGGATGCTGATCCTGACGCTCGCGCCGGCGCTCGTCTGGATGGGCTACATCCAGGCCGATCCCGCACGCACCGCGCGCGCGCTTCCGATGTTCTCCTGCTTCATCGTCGCCATGGGCTTTCTCGATCGTTTCCAGGCCGACTTCGCGCTGTTCCTCAACACGGGGCTCGCGCAGATCGGCGGCATCGCCACGACGCTGGTCGTGAGCAAACTGTTCCGCTCGGCCAGCACGCGCTGGACCGCATACCGGATCGTGCGCCAGAACTGGGCCGATCTCGCGCAGATGGCCGACCCGCGCCGGCCGCTCGATGCGGCCACGTGGACGGCGCGCGCGATCGACCGGCTCGGTCAGGTCGCAACACGCATGGCGTTCGCCGATCCGGACGACGCGTTGCACGCGGTCGACGGGCTGAGCGACCTGCGCATCGGCCGCAACATCATCCAGGCGCGCGAGGGGCTCGATCGAGGCGACGCGAATACGCGCCCGGCAATCGAGGCCGCGCTCGCGCAGGTGTCGAACCTGTATCGCGCGCGCGCCAACGCCCGCCATCTGATTGCAGCCGACGCAACGCTGATGCGCGCGCTGAATCGCGCGATCGCGGCCGTCGCGCGCGACCCCGCCGGCCGCGACGACGCCACGCTGCTCGCGCTGGTCGGCATGCGCTGCAACCTGTTTCCGCATGTTCAACTCGTCGAAGGAACGACGCGATGATCGAAGAGATCCACATTTTCGGCATCTACATGCCATCCGCGCTCGCCTGGGCCGTCGTCGCGCTCGGCGTCACGTTCATCCTGCGCGGGATGCTGGTGCGGCTGCGCCTGCACCTGCTGCTGTGGCAGCCCGCACTGCTCGAACTCGCCGCCTTCTTCGCGCTGTGGTGGGGTATCGCCCGCATTGCCGACGCCTGTCTCCCGCATCGACTCCTCTCCTGAACATGAAGCAAATCATTCCGCTGCTGCGTACCGTGCTGACGGCCGCCATCCTCGCCGGCATCGTCGCCGCGATCTACGGACTATGGGTGCGTTACCAGATCGAGCCGCTCACGCGCGACGGCAAGGTGCGCGCCGACGTGGTGCCGATCGCGCCCGACGTGAGCGGCCTCGTCACCGACGTGCGCGTGCACGACAACCAGAAAGTGACGAAGGGCCAGGTGCTGCTGGTGATCGATCCGTCCCGCTACCGGATCGCGCTCGAACAGGCCGATGCGAACCTCGCGAGCGAGCAGGCCGAACTCGACGAGGCGATCCGCGAAGACCGCCGCAATCGCGCGATGCCCGACGTGGTGGCCGAGGAGTCGGCGCAACAGGGCGCGACGCGCGTCGAGAAGCTGCGCGCGGCGCTCGCGCAGGCGCATTCCGCGCGCGACCTCGCGGCGCTGAACCTCGAACGGACGCTCGTGCGCGCACCGGTCGACGGCACCGTGACCAACGTCGGGCTGCTGCCCGGCGTGTACCTGAGCGCCGGCAAGGGCGCGATGGCGCTGGTCAACGACACGTCGCTGCGCGTGGAAGGCTACTTCGAGGAAACCAAGCTGCCCGCGATTCACGTCGGCGATCCGGCCAGCATCTATCTGATGGGCGTCGCGAGCGAGATTCGCGGCCACGTGCAGAGCGTCGCGGGCGGCGTCGAGGACCGCGAGCGCGCGGGCGGCGACGCGCAGCTCGCGAACGTGAACCCGGCGTTCACGTGGGTGCGGCTCGCGCAGCGCATCCCGGTGCGCATCGCGATCGATTCGGTGCCGCCCGGCGTGCGGCTCGTGCCGGGGCAGACCGCGTCGGTCGAGATTCACGCACGCGCCGGCGACGTCACGGTGCGCCGGAGCCTGCCATGGTGAGCGTGCGCAAAGCGTGGATCGCCGCGCTCGGCCTCGCGCTCGCCGCCTGCGCGGAGGTCGGCCCGGACTATCGCGTGCCGCCTGCCGCGCTCGCGAACGCGCCGGCCGCCAGCGGCGCGTTCGTTGCGGGTGCAACGGCCGCGTCGAATGCGCCGTTGCCCGCTCGCTGGTGGCGGCTGTACGACGATCCGGCGCTCGACGCGCTGATCGAGCGGGCGCTCGCGAGCAACGTCGATCTGCGCGCCGCGCAGGCGAACCTCGAGCGCAGCAGCGCGCTGCTCGCGGCGGCGCGCACGGCGCGCGAGCCGAGCGCGGGCTTCGACGCGTCGACGAACTACACGCAGCAATCCGCCGCAGCGGTGCTGTCGCACGTCGAGCCGCCGCGGCACGAGATCTACAACATCGGCTTCACGATGAGCTACGACCTCGATCTGTTCGGCGGCATCCGGCGCGGAATCGAGGCGGCGTCCGCCGATCACGAGGCCGTCGCCGCCGCGCGCGATCTGGTGCGCGTGAACGTCGCCGCCGAAGTCGCGCGCGCGTATTCGGACCTGTGCAATGCCGGAAACCGGATCGACGTGCTGCAGCGGGCGATCGCGCTGCAGCAGCAGCGCCTCGCGTTGACGCGCCAGTTGATCGCTAACGGCCGCGCGCCGAGCTTCGAAGCGCAGCGCGACAGCGGTGCGATCGACGACAGCCGCGCGGCGCTCGCGCCGCTGCAGGCGCGCCGGCTGAATGCGGCGTTCCGGCTCGCGACGCTGATGGGCGAGCCGCCGGAGAACTACGATCGCGCGCTGCTGTCGTGCCGCAAGCCGCTCGAACTGGCCGCGCCGATTCCGTCCGGCGACGGCCGCGCGCTGCTCGCGCGCCGTCCGGACGTGCGCGCGGCCGAGCGCCGGCTTGCCGCGTCGACCGCACGCATCGGCGTCGAAACCGCGGCGCTGTATCCGGACATCAAGCTCGGCGCGAGCATCGGCTCGACCGGCGGCGCGGCCGCGTTCCTCACGCCGTTGACGAACCGCTTCGCGGTCGGGCCGATGGTGACCTGGGATCTGCATCGCAGCGCGATCCGCGACCGCATCGACGCGGCCCGCGCCGACAGCCGCGCGAGCCTCGCGCATTTCGATGCGACGGTGCTCACGGCGTTGCGCGAAACGGAGACGTCGCTGAACACGTACGCTGCCGCGCTCGAACGCCTGCAACGTCTGCAAGCGGCGCGCGACGCCGCGCGCGACGTGATGGAGCGTACCGACGAACTGCGCCATGGCGGCCGGGTCGGCGGCCTCGTCGCGCTCGATGCGCGGCGCACGTGGCTCGCGGCCGAAACGGCCGTCGCCGCGGCACGGCAGCAGGTGAACGACGACCAGATCGCGACCTTCCTCGCGCTCGGAGGCGGCTGGCAATGAGCACCGTCGACGATCCGATGCTCGCGCGGCCGGCGCATAATGGCGGGATGCCCGCCCCACGCGACTCGCGAATCAATCCGCGCAAGATGAAGTTCACACAACGCAGCCCGCTGCTTCGCAACATCAGTTATTTGCTGGCGATCGACGAGCATCGCAATTTCACGCGCGCCGCCGAAGCGCTGAGCGTGTCGCAGTCGGCGCTGTCGCAGAAGGTGCGCCAGCTCGAGGACGAGCTCGGCGTGCAACTGTTCGATCGCAGCGGCCGCGTGGTGCAGCTCACCGACTTCGGCAGCGTGTACCTCAAATACGTGCGCCGCGCGCACAACGATCTGGTCACCGCGCAACGCGCGCTGCACGACGTGCACGACCTGTCGCGCGGGCAACTGCGGATCGGCTTCACGCCGACCTTCACCGAATACCTCGTCGCGCCGGTGATCGAGCAGTTCCACGAACGCTATCCGGGCATCGTGATCGAGATCACCGAGATGTCGCTCGATGCGGTCGAGACCGCACTCGGCGACGACCAGGTCGATCTCGCGTTCGGCTTCGTCGATGTGCGCTCCGACGAAATCGAGGCCGAAGCGCTGTTTCCCGAACAGCTGATGCTGGTGGTCGGCCGCACGCATGCGCTGACCGCGCAACGCGAGCCCGTCACGCCGACGCAGCTCGCCGATACGCCGCTCGCACTGCTGACGACGAGCTTCGTGTCGCGCTTCTACGTCGACAGCTATTTCCAGTCGTACGACATGCAGCCCGACGTCGCATTGCAGGCCAATTCGATCAGCGCCGTGCTGAAGATCGTGAGCCGCGGCAAGATCGCGACGATCCTGCCCGGCACGATCGAGTTCGAGCATCGCGATCTGCAATACGTGCCGCTCGACCCGCCGTTCCCGGTGCGCACCGTCGCACTGCTGCGCCGCAAGGGCGCGTATCGCACGGTCGCGTCGACGGCATTCGCGGAGCTGGTGCGCGAGATGCTCGACCATGGCAGCCTGTCGTCGCTGCGTACGCTGACGGCGCGCGAGCAGGGCTGACGGCGGCGGCGCCGCCGCCGCAATCTCCACCGCAATCTCCAGATCGATCGTCCGCCGCATCACGGATGCGGTGGTCGTGCCATGCGTCGCCGTTTCGTTGCGCATGCATCGATCAACGATCGATCCGCCTTATCGACCGCATCGGAAATACGCCTTGGACACGCTCAGGGTTTTCCATCATTCTCCGCTCATCGATTCGATGTGAATCGGTCGCGCCGAATAGCGGCGTCGACGGGCCCGGCGCCCATGTCGCACGATCCTTCCGTAGCACGCCGACACACTCGACAAGAAGAATCTGACACGCTCCCGGCCATCGACGGCCTGCGTCGGCGATGCCCACGTCCCGAATCGAACGCGTGTAAAACCCGTTTGGTCTAATTGGAGTCCTGAATGTCCCGGTCCGCTTCCCTTTCCGTTCTCGCCACCTTCATCGCGCTTTGCGGCATCACGGTCACCGCACCCGCGTCCGCGCAACAGCAACCGGCGGCGCCCGCCTCGCAGCAGCAATCGAGCAGCATCGCCTCTGTCGTAGCGGTCGCCGCCGCGCATGCAGGCGATGACGCATGCGCACACGGCGCCACCGCAACGAAGGCCGTCGCCGCACCGGTGCGCGTCGCCCCGACCCGCACGCCCGATGCACCGAATGCACCTGAGGCCGGCTGCATCGGCCCGGCGAGCTTCTGCAACGTCTACTTCGGCAGCTGATCCGCCGCCGCCACCGCCCCTTCCAACAGGAATCGTCGTGAATCATCTGTTCAGTGCGATGCGGGTCTTTCTCAAGGTTGCCGACACGCATCACTTCTCCCATGCCGCTCACCAGCTGAACCTGTCGCCGTCGCTCGTGACGCGCTACGTCGGCGATCTCGAATCGCACCTCGGCGTGAAGCTGTTGCAACGCTCGACGCGCAAGACGGTGCTCACCGAAGTCGGCGTCCGCTATGCGCAAGGCTGCCGCTCGCTGCTCGCCGACCTGTCCGAGATCGAGTCGCGCGCGACGCAGGAATCGAGCCGGATCGGCGGCGATCTGAACGTCGTCGTGCTGCACAGCTTGATGTCGCCGGAGCTGGCCGCGCTGTTTGCCGAGTACCAGTCGCGCCATCCCGAGGTGTCGCTGCACATCACGCTGACCGAGTCGGAAGTCGATCTGCTCGGCGGTGGCTTCGACTGCGGGATCGTCGCCGATACGATGATCTCGTCGCTCTCGGTCGTGTCGCGCGCGCTGGCCCATGCGCCGCTCGTCGCGGTCGCATCGCCCGGCTACCTGCTCGCCATGACCGCGCCGCAGCAGCCCGCCGACCTCGCCGCGCACCGGATCGTCGGCGTCGCGACAGGCGCGAAGACGTGCCGGTGGGTTGCCCCGGACGGCACCGTGGACGCGCTCCACGTCGAGCCGCGCGTCACAGTGAACAGCGCGCTGATGCAGCGTCAGCTCGCGCTTGCGGGCGGCGGTATCGCGCTGCTGCCCGAATTCGCGGTGGCGAGCGATCTGCGCAGCGGCGCGCTGAAACGCGTGCTCGCCGATTACCGACTCGTCAGCGACGGCGTCGCCGTGTCGCTCGTGTATCCCGGCCGCGAGTTCCTGCCGGGCAAGGTGCGCGCGTTCGTCGATCTCGCCGCCGAGCGCTTCAGGTTGCCGTCGGTCAGCATGCTGCGCGCGGTGGCAGCGCGACCGGACATGACCGTGGCGACGGCCGCCGCCGCGTGACGTGCGTTGCGTTCCACGCGTATCGATTCGTTTCGTCGCTGCGGCCCGCCGCGTGCGCGACGAACCGCAGCGAAACCCTCCGAGGAAATCATGAAATCCATCATCGTCACCATCGCGACGCTCTGCGCGGCCGCGACCGTCCTGCTCGCCGCACCGCGCGCATCGTATGCGCAGTCGCCGCTCACCCGTGCACAGGTTCGCCAGGAGCTGCTCGACCTCGAATCGGTCGGCTACGATCCATCGGCCGGCGACGCCGACAACTACCCGGAAGGCATCGTCGCCGCGCAGGCGCGCCTCGAGGAGAAGCGCGCCGCCGAACGCCGCAGCGGCGAAGCGGCCTACGGCTCGGGCGGCGCACCGCGCACGTCGTCGGGCGCAGCGGCCGTCGCGGCAGCGAACCGATGAGGTGTGGGGTGCCGATGCGCAGTGCGCGCGTGAAGATCGACGCATGCGCGGGCACACCGCCGCACAGCGGCCCCTCGCGTCCAGCTAAAATACCGGCCTGCCGCGCGTCCCGCCGCGGCCGGAGGACCCCACATCATGACCGCACGCCGCGGTGCCGCGATTGCGATCGCGCCCGGTCACGAGACAGCCCGCCTGTCCGACGCCCAGAAGACCTTCAACACGCTCGTCGAGCGCATCGACAAGCGGCGCGAGCGCCTCGCGGCGTGGGACGCCGTCACGCCGGCGTTCCAGAAGAAGTTCGTGGACGCGCTGCTGCCGCTCGAACGCGAATCGACGGCGCTGCGCACGCGGCTGATTCATCTGCTCGACGACGCGTTCCTGCGTAGCGGACTCAGCAAGGCCGAGCAGCGCACGCTGTCCGACCTGATCGCGGACATGGCCCGCGACGTGCTCGACGCCGCCGACGACGCGGCGCTGCAGCGCGTCTACGATCGCCATCATGCAAGCGGGCCGGCCGGCAGCGCAGCGGCCGATCCGCAGCCCGCGCCCGGCGCCGACGCGGCAGACGATCTCGATGCCCTGTCACCCGACGAACTGGCGCAACGGCTCCAAGCCGAGCTCGACGCGCAGTTCGAGCGCGACATGGCCGCGCACGCGGCACGCGAGGCGCAGCGCGCGAAGCGCAGGAAGACGCCGAAGCAGACAGCCGCGCAGGCGCGCGCCGAAGCGGAGCAGGCCGAATCGAGCAAGTCGATCCGCGAGATCTACCGCAAGCTGGCCAGCGCGCTGCATCCCGATCGCGCCACCGATCCGCACGACCAGGAACGCAAGACCGCGCTGATGCAGCGGGTCAACCACGCCTATGCGAAGCGCAACCTGCTGCAGCTGCTGGAGCTTCAGCTTGAGATCGAACAGATCGACCGGCATGCGATCGCCGGCCTCGGCGAAGCGCGGCTGACGCGCTACAACGGCATCCTCGACGAGCAGCTGCGCGAGCTCGACCGCGAGATCGAACACGTGGAGAACGATTTCCGCCGAACCTACGGCATCGCGCCGTCCGTGAAGATCGCGCCCGACACCGTGGTGCGCCTGCTCGCGCGTGACATCGCCGGCATGCAGCGCAGCATTCAGGACCTGACCGTCACGCTGCGCGAGTTCGAGGATCCGGACAACGTCCGGCGCTGGCTGAAGGAGATGAAGCGCCGCCCCGCATCGGCGCGCTTCGACGAAGACCGTTAGCAAGCGGCGCGCACATCACTGCGGCACGTCACTGCGATGCATCACTGCAGCTCGCCGATCCCGCCCATCAGCGTCATCAGCTGCTCGCGCAACCATCGGCTGCCCTGATCCTGGTCGGCGCTGCGGTGCCAGTAGCAGAAGTATTCGAGCGCCGGCATCTCGAACGGCAGTTCGAGGATGCGGGCCGGATAGCGCTGCAGCAGCCGGAGCGGCGCGGTCAGCGCGAGATCGCCGCGCATCGCGATCAACGGCGCGACCATGTAGTGCTGCACGCGCATCTGGATGGTGCGGCGCAGCCCGAGGCGCGTCAGCTCCGCGTCGACGTGCCCGCTGCCCTTGCGGCGGCTCGACACGTGGATGTGCCCCATCGACAGGTAGTCGTCCATGGTCAGCGCATCGCGCCGGAACGGATGATCTTCGCGGATCATGCACGCGTAGCGGTCGCGCACGAGCAGCGCCTGGCACAGGTGCGGATCGCCGATCAGCGGCGCGTCGATCGCGATGTCCACGGAGCCGTTCGCGAGCGCGGTCGCCACTTCGCGGCGGTCCAGCGTATAGCTGCGCACGTGCATGCCCGGCGCATGCGTCTGCAGCAGCTCGCCGAGCGCCGGCAGCAGCAACGCCTCGGTCAGGTCGCTCATGCTCAACCGGAACACCCGCTCCGACGACGCGGGATCGAACACGTCGCCCTCGTGCGCGCTCGAGTCGAGCAGCTGCAACGCCTCGCGCACGCGGCCGACGATGTTCTCGGCCATCGGCGTCGGCATCATCCCGGCCGGCGTGCTGACGAACAGCGGATCGTTCAGCGTCTTGCGCAGCCGCGCGAGCGCATTGCTGACGGCCGGCTGCGTGAGGTTCAGCACATCGGCCGCGCGCGTCAGGTTGCGCTTGTTGTAGATCGCATCGAATACGACGAACAGGTTCAGGTCAATCTTCGAAAGGCGCATTGCCGGATCTCCTTGCCGGCATCTTAATACGGCGCGCGCGTCGGGTTCGGCCACCTCGCGTCCGCTCGCGCGCGCTCGCCGCGACATCGCAGCGACACGTTCAGTCGCGCGGCGGGCGCGTCAGATACGGCTCGGTCGCGCCGCGCACGGCGCCCTTGATCTCCATCCGCGCGATCGACTGCAGATGCACCTCGTCCGGGCCGTCTGCGAAGCGCAGCGCGCGCCCCCAGCTCCACAGATCGGCGAGCGGCGTGTCCGGGCTCAGGCCCATCGCGCCGAACACCTGCATCGCGCGGTCGCACACGTCGGTGTACATGGTCGGCACGAGCGCCTTGATCATCGAGATTTCCTTGCGCGCGGCCTTCGCGCCGACCTTGTCGATCATCCACGCGGCCTTCAGCACGAGCAGCCGCGCCTGGTCGATCTCGATGCGCGAGCGCGCGATCCATTCGCCGACCGTCCCGTGCCGGTTCAGCGGCTTGCCGAACGCCTCGCGCGACTGCGCGCGATCGATCATCAGCTCGAGCGCGAGCTCTGCCGCGCCGATCGAGCGCATGCAATGGTGGATGCGCCCCGGCCCGAGTCGCGCCTGCGCGAGCGCGAAGCCGCTGCCTTCGTCGCCGAGCAGGTTGCGCGCCGGCACGCGCACGTTGTCGAAGGTGATCTCGCAGTGCCCTTCCGGCGCGTAGTGATTGACCACGGTGATGTTGCGCACCACCGTCACGCCCGGCGTGTCGCGCGGCACCAGGATCATGCTCTGCTGCCGGTGCGCTTCCGCCGCCGGGTCGGTCTTGCCCATCACGATGAAGATCTTGCAGTTCGGATGCGCGGCATTCGTGATGAACCACTTGCGGCCGTTGATCACGTACTCGTCGCCGGCGCGCTCGATGCGCGTCGTGATGTTGGTCGCATCCGACGACGCGACGTCGGGCTCCGTCATCGCGAACGCCGAGCGGATCTCGCCGTGCAGCAGCGGCAGCAGCCACTCGTCGCGCTGCGCCGGCGTCGCGAACATGTGCAGCAACTCCATGTTGCCGGTGTCCGGCGCATTGCAGTTGAAAACCTCCGACGCCCACGCGACGCGCCCCATGATCTCCGCGAGCGGCGCGTATTCGAGGTTCGTCAGCGCCGTGCCCGGCTCGTCTTCCTTCAGATGCGGCAGGAACAGATTCCACAGCCCTTCGGCCTTCGCGCGCGCCTTCAATTCCTCCATGAACGACACCGGGTAGTGCCCCGCATGCACTTCGTCGTTCCACTGGCGGATGCGCGGCACGATGTGCGCATCCATGAACGCACGCACGCGCTCACGCAGTTCTTCCACCTTCGGGGTATAGCCAAAATCCATGATCGATTCCTCGCAATTGCGCGTGTTCGTTCGGTTCAAAAGGCCCGCAGGCCGTCGTAGGTCGTCGCGCGCTCAGAGCGTGAGGCCGCCGTCGACGACGATGCATTCGCCATTCGTATAGCTCGCCGCGTCCGACACGAGATACAACACCGTGCCGGCCATCTCGGACGGCTGCGCGTGACGGCGCAGCGGGATCTTCTCCATCCATGCCTGATAGATCTGCTGGTCGGCGAACAGCGCGCCCGCGAACTTCGTCTTCGTGAGGCCCGGCAGCAGCGCGTTCACGCGGATGCCGAGCGGCCCGCATTCCTTCGCGAACGCCTTCGTCATGTTCACGACCGCGGCCTTCGTGATCGAATAGATGCCCTGCCGGTCGCCCGGCTGCAGCGCGTTCACGGACGCGGTGTTGACGATCGCGCCGCCGCCTTGCGCCTTCATCAGCTTGCCGGCCTCGACCGACATGAAGAAGTAGCCGCGGATGTTCACGTCGACGGTCTTCTCGTACGCGGCCAGATCGGTGTCGAGGATGTGTCCGAAATACGGATTCGCCGCCGCGTTGTTCACCAGGATGTCGAGCCGGCCGTGCCGGCCGCGGATCGTCTCGAACGTCGCGGCGATGTCCTCCATTCGTCCGACGTGGCAGGCCAGCGCTTCCGCGCGGCCGCCCACCGCGACGATTGCGTCCGCAACGGCCCGGCAGTCGTCGAGCTTGCGGCTCGACACGATCACGTGCGCGCCCTGCTGCGCGAGCAGCTTCGCGATTTCCTCGCCGATGCCGCGGCTCGCGCCCGTCACCAGCGCGATCTTGCCCGTCAGGTCGAACAGGTTCGTTGCCATGTTGCTGTGCTCCTCCATCGATATGTTGTCGTGCGGCCGCGCGGCCGTGTTTGCGGCGTCAGCGCCGCGCGCCGATCACGTCGACGGCCAGCTCGGCCAGCCGGCCGGCCATCGCGCCGACGCGCAGCGCCTGTTCGCTCGACGCGTTGCCTTGCAGCGCGCGCGCCTTCACGCCCTGCGCGATCGCGGCGAGCCGGAAGAAGCTGAACGCGAGATAGAAATGCCAGTCGCGGATCGGCTCGATCCCGCGCAGCTCGCAGTAGCGCGCGACGATCGCCGCTTCGTCCG
This sequence comes from Burkholderia sp. WP42, assembly GCF_000745665.1. NCBI lineage: Bacteria > Pseudomonadati > Pseudomonadota > Betaproteobacteria > Burkholderiales > Burkholderiaceae > Burkholderia > Burkholderia sp. WP42. The sequence goes on from NZ_JQJT01000019.1 coordinate 75,268, forward strand.
GGATGCCGAGTTCGGCGCGATCCTGGCCCGCGAGCCCGCGCACCTGAGTGCCGGCCGGCAGCCGCAGACACATGCAGAAGTACGCGAGGTCGGCGAGCGGATTGCCGAGCGTCGACAGCTCCCAGTCGAGCACGGCCTGCACGCGGTAGTCGTCGCGCGCGAACATCACGTTGTCGATCCGGAAGTCGCCGTGCACGAGCGCCGGACGCCCCGCGTCGTCGGGGCACGCTTGCGGCAGCCAGTCGATCAGCGTCTCCATCGCGTCGAGGCGCTCCGTCTGCGCCGCACGATACTGCTTCGTCCACACGCCGATCTGGCGCTCGAAGTAGTTGCCGGGGCGACCGTAGTCGGCAAGGCCCACCGCGTCGACGTCGACGTCGTGCAGCGCGGCCATCGTGCGAATCAGCGCGTCGTAGCAGGTCGCGCGGTCGGCCTTCGGCAGCTCCGGCAGCGCCGGATCCCAGAAGATGCGGCCGTCCTCGAAGCTCATCACGTAGAACATGCTGCCGATCACGTCGCGGTCTTCGCACAGGTGATACGGACGCGCGACCGGCACCGCAGTGCCCGACAGCGCGCTCAGCACGCGGAATTCGCGGTCGACCGCATGCGCGGACTTCAGCAGTTCGCCGGGCGGCTGGCGGCGCAGCACGTAGCGGCCGCTTTTCGCGTGCAGCAGGTACGTCGGGTTCGACTGGCCGCCGGCAAACTTCTCCAGGTCGAGCGGGCCTTCGAAGCCCGGCACGTGCGCTTCCAGATAGCGCGTCAGGCGGGCTGCGTCGAGGGGCGGGGCAGGATGGGTCATCGTCGCGATCGTTCGTTGGGTCAGCCGTAGGTGCGCCATGCGTGTCGTTCGGGATCGTCGAGATGCGGGATGCCGTTGAACGACGCCAGATGGAACGCGTCGGCGTTGAAGAAAAACTGCGAAAGACTGCTGTTGCGGATCTGCAGGTTCAGCGCGATCGCGCTCGCGGGCGGCGCGGCGAGCACCTGCTGGACGGTCACCGCGATCGGGCCGCCCGAACTCACCGCGAGCACGCGCTGGCTGCCGCCGTCGCGAATCGCCGCGCGCGCGGCGGCGACGCGCTGCTGGAAATGCGCCCAGGTTTCGGGCGCCGTGTCGCCGAGCCGGTCGTCGGCCCACAGATGCAGCACCTGCCGCAGCGCGCGGAAGTGCTCCTTCATCGAGCCGGCCGCGAGCCGCGCGATCTCCGGATAGTCGTGCGCGGCGGCCGCGAACAGCCCGTGGAAGTCGTATTCGTTCAGGCCCGGATGACGGTCGACCGTCACGCGTTCGCCGCCGATCCCGCGCAGGATCGCGTCGACCGTCTGCGCATGCCGGTTCATCGTCCCGCAGATCACCCGGTCGAAGGTCAGGCCCTGCCGCGCGAAATACTCGCCGAGCCAGACGCCCTGCTGCTCGCCGCGCGCGGACAGCCGGTCGTAGTCGTTCGTCCCGAACGACGCCTGCCCGTGCCGTACCAGAAAGAGTTCAGCCATTGCATATCCATCGAAGCGGTGCCGAAAGACCAGCATAGCGATCGCGTATGCATTTTTGAAATTTATTTTCTGAATCTATCGGCATTCATCGCGTGAATCCCCGGTGCGTGAACACGCCCGTCAACCGTCACGCCGCTCGCCGCGGCACAGGAATTGCGACGCCAGACATCGTCTTTTCCAACAATCTCAGGAGGGATGCGATGCTCGGTACGATCCTTATCATCGTTCTGATTCTGTTGCTCATCGGCGCGTTTCCGGCGTGGCCGCACAGTCGGAGCTGGGGTTACTGGCCGTCCGGTTCGGTTGGCCTGATCGTGGTCATCGTCGTGATACTGGTGCTGCTCGGTCGCATCTGAATGGGAAAGCGCGTGCCGGCCGACCGGCGCGCGCTTTCCCGTTTCCTCGTCATCGCTTCTTTACAAACGCAAGCCATCGCCGGCAACGCCGCGGCGGCGAAGTGAACGCTCGCGGCCGTCGCGCCGCCTCAAGGCGTCCACCGATAGACGGTGATGCTGTTGCCCTTCACGTTGTTCTTCGTCACCACATATTCGCCGTTCGCGCGGCGGTACGCGCGGACGCTGTACATCGCGTCGATCGCGCTGCTGGTATCGACGGTCGCCGGGCTCGCATTGACGAGCGTCGTGTCGAGCCGGCCCGTGTCGAGATTGAACGCGTCGATGTTCGGCCACAGCGGGCCGCTGCTGCTGAACCAGTAACCCACGAACAAATGATTGCCGGCAGCGTCGATCGACTTCGCGCCGCTGTGCGGCAGCGTGATCACCGGGTTCGGCCTCGTCGTGTTGCCCGCGAGCCAGCCGTGATAGACCTCGATGCGCGTGCCGATCGAGGTCCAGTCGGTGCTGCCCGCCACACCCTGGGCGAGCACCATCGTGTCGCTGTCGGCGAGATAGACGATGCGCGTGAGCGGCTGGATGCTGGCGGGAATCGGCGTCGGCACGCCCGCGCCCCATGAAGGCTTGCCGCTCGCGTCGAAGCTCGCGAGCGGATAGTGATAGATCGCGCCGGTGTGGTCGAGGCCGGCCCATACGCCGCCCTTGCTGTCGATGCTGAAGCCGGCCGACACGCGCCGTGTCGTGTCGAATGCCGGGCCCGGAATCGATCCGTCGGGAATCGCGACGTAGCCGTTGGCCGCATCGAAATGGAAGAAGTAATAGACCGGCGGATTCTGCCCGGCCACGACGAGAATCCGGTTCGCGCCGACCGCCGTGAGCAGCCCGAAGTGCTCGTCGCGCTGCGGGTCGTTCATGTTGATGCGCGGGTCGGCCGGATACGCGAACGGATCGACGGTGTTCGCGACGAACGTGCCGCCCGCGGTGCCGCGGTACACGTGCGTGCCGCTGTAGAACAGCGCGCCGTCCGTGACCGGGTCGGGCGCGGCGATGCCCTCGAAGTTCAGCGACTGCAGCGTCCAGCGCAGGCCGCCGGTGCTGCCGTATGCGTGAAGGTCGGTCGCACCGTTGCGGCCGAGATCCCAGCTGCCGCCCCACGGGTTGTTCAGCACGTACAGGTTGCCGCCCGTATCCTTGCCGATGCCCGCGATGCGCGTGAAGCGCTGCGCGCCGACCTGCCCCTTGATGCCGGTGGTCGTGTCGAGATAGCCGCCGCGCACGCCGAACGTGCCGACCAGCGCCGGCCGGCCCGTCACCGCATAGCGCTTGATGTTCATGTCGGGGCCTTCGTCGCCGACCATCAGTTGCCCGGCCTCCGCATCGAAATAGAGCGCCGACGGCTGCGACCCGGCCGGCAGCCGGATCGTGTTCAGCAGCGCGCCGGCCGGACTGTATTCGACGATCGTTCCCGCGCGCTTCTGCGCGACCCATACGTTGCCCGCGCCGTCGAGCGCGAGCGCGCCCGGCGCCGCTACGCCGATGTCGCGCTGCCATACGCCGTCGGTCGTGAACACGCGCACGCGGTTGCCGTAGAAATCGCTCGCGTAGAGCAGCGTGCCGGCCGTCGCAAGCCCGGTGACGACGTCGATGCGCGGCTGGTTCGTCGCGGCGGTGACCAGGATCAGCCGGTCGCGGTAATGCGTCGCGCGGTTGTAGCGCCCGACCGCGCCGCTGCCGTATCCGCTGCCCGGCTGCAGCGCGACGAACAACGACGTCGCGTTGCCGGTGATCGCGCTGCCCTGGAATTCGGCATGCGTGCCGATCGAGCCGATGCTTTTGCCGTTCTGGTAGATCGCGACGCCGCCCTCATACTCGTCCCACATCGATGCGGTGTAGATCACGCCTTCGGGCGCGACCCACATCGCCCGTGCGACGTTGCCGACGTGCGCGGCGAGCGTGCCGTAGGTGTTCGCGAGCCAGTCGGTGGTATTGCCCGCGTGGCCGGGCGGCGCGACCGCGGCGATCGACACGGCAAGCAGCACGGCGCGAAGCGATTTTCCGGCAACCATGGCAGACGCTCTCCTGAACGATGGAATCACTCATGTGAAGGGCGCGCCGGACGGTGCGTACCTCGGCGTTGCGTAAATACTTCCGCGGAATCGTCCGGCGCGGTCGGTATTACATCGCGCGTACATCCGATCTTCGACAACGCCGAGAATAGCGGCAGATAAATCGAAAAAAATTGCGGAGGGAGAGTTGCGGGTGGAGCGTGGCTCAACGGGGAGAGCGCGGCTCAATGGCTGGGGATCGATTCGGCAACTGGGGGAAAGTCGCCGGTCGCGGATGCAGTCGCGGTCGTGTCAGCGCGAGCGCCGCCCGACGCACGCGCAGTGCATCGCCTCACGCCACCTCACGCCGCCGGCGGCGCGACGCGCGGCATGAAGCGGCACAGCGCGAGCGGCACCACGACCAGCGCCGCGCCGGCGACGAACGTGGTCGATGCGCCGAAGTGCGTCCACAGCGCGCCGGCGATGCTGCTGGCGAGCAGCATGCAGATCCCGCTGACCAGATTGAATACGCCGAACGCGGTGCCGCGCAGCGCGGCCGGCGATGTTTCCGACACCATCGCGGCGAGGATGCCCTGCGTGAAGCCCATGTGCAGGCCCCATACGGCCACGCCGGCGAACATCGTCGGCGTCGACCCGCCGAGACCGAGCAGCAGGTCGGCCGCGATCAGCAGCACCATGCCCGCCGCCAGCAGCATGCGTCGGTCCATCCGGTCCGACAGCACGCCGACCGGCCACGCGGACAGCGCATACGCGATGCTCATCACGACCATCACGCCCGGAATCCACGCGGCGTCGAGGCCCGTCTGCTGCGCGCGCAGCACGAGGAACGCCTCGCTGAAGCGCGCGAGCGTGAACGCCGCGCCGCCCGCGACGACGAACCAGTACGCGCGCGGAAACTCGCGCAACGCGCGCCAGTGCAGCGGCGAACGGAAGCCGCGCTGCGGCGCCGCATGCTCTGGCTCGCGCACGCCGAACACGATCAGCGCGATCGCGACGAACGCGGGCACGACGGCGAACCACATCACGATCCGGATGTGGTCGGCGAACCCCAGCATCAGCACGATCGCGCACATCGGGCCGAGAAACGCGCCGACGGTGTCCATCGACTGACGCAGGCCGAAACATGCACCGCGGATCTCGGGCGGCGCGACGTCGGCCACCAGCGCATCGCGCGGCGCGCCGCGAATTCCCTTGCCGACGCGATCGAGCAGGCGCGCGACGACGACCACGGCCGGCGTGGACGCCAGCGGAAACAGCGGCTTGGTCAGCGCCGCGAGGCCGTAGCCGACGAGCAGCAGCCCCTTGCGGCGCCCGAGCCAATCGCTGATCGCGCCGGAGAACACCTTGACGATCATCGCCGTCGCTTCGGCGGCGCCTTCGAGCACGCCGAGCGCGACGACGCTCATGCCCATCGTCGTCACCAGATAGATCGGCAACAGCGCATGGATCAGTTCGGACGACAGATCCATGAACAGGCTCACGAGGCCCAGTGCCCACACGGTGCGCGGGATCGGCTGCTTGCGTCGAATCGGTGCGGGCGTGTTCATCGTGCGATCAATCGGGTGTGGCGCGCGCGAGCCTGGCATGCCGCCGCGCGCGGTCGTTGACGATCTGATGACGCCGGTGATCCGTCATCTTCTTCCAGCCGCGCGCTTCGTCGCGGGTGCGCAGGCACGCGACGCAGTAGCCGGTGCGGCCGTCGAACGAGCATACCTCGACGCACGGCGACTTGACTGCCATCGTCATTGCCCTCGCGTCACGGGCACGACTTCGACCGTCACGTGCGACAGGCTGCCGAAGCGTTGCAGCACGCGGTGGTAGTAGCGCGCATCGCGCTGCGGATCGTCGGTCAGCACCGAGACGACCGCGCTCATGTGCCCCGGCCCGAGCCGCCACACGTGCAGATCGCGGATCCGGTCGCCGGTGCTTTCGAGCGCGGCGCGCACGCTGTCCGCCAGGCGGCGATCCGGATTCATGTCGAGCAGGATGCTGCCCGTGTCGCGCATCAGCCCGTACGACCAGTTCGCGATCACCAGCGCGCCGACGATGCCGGCGAGCGGATCCATCCACAGCCAGCCGAACGCACGCGCGAGCAGCAAGCCGGCGATCGTCAGCACGGACACCGCCGCGTCGGCGAGCACGTGGATGTAGGCCGAGCGGATGTTGTGATCGCGGGCCGCCGCCGAGGCGCCGTGCTCGTGCTCGCTCTCGGCGAACGTCAGCGCGTGCTCGCGGCCGTTCAGCCGGACGATCGCCGTGAACGCATGCGGCTCGGGGATCGTCTCGATGGACTCCAGATAGCCGTCGCGGCTTTGCATCGCGAACGTATGGCGGCTGCCGTCCGGACGCAGCGTCGTGATCGATACGGCGGCCGCGTCGACGAGCGTCGCGTCGTGCGTCGCCGGCGCGATCCGGAACACGGGCGGCACGCCGTCCTCGAACACCGATACGGCGAATGCGTGCTGCCCGTCGACGATCCGGTGCGCTTCCGCGTCGTGATGGTGGGCGTGCTCATGTTCGTGGCCATGGTCGTGGTCGTGATGATGTCCGTGCGCATGCCCGTGATGATGGCCATGACCGTGATGATCGCCGCTCAGCAGCCACGCGCTCGCGATGTTCACCACCAGCCCGAGCACGGCGATCGGAATCGCTTCGCCGAAGTGAATCGGCACGGGCGCCAGCATCCGGCTGACCGCCTCGTACGCGATCAGCAGCGCGATCATCGCGAGCACGATCGCGCTCGTGAAGCCGGCGAGATCGCCGAGCTTGCCGGTGCCGAACACGAATCGCGGGTCGCTCGCATGCTTGCGCGCATAGGTATACGCAAAGGCGGCGATCAGCATCGCGCCGGCGTGCGTCGACATGTGCAGCCCGTCCGCGACCAGCGCCAGCGAGCCGAAGATCGACCCGCCGACGATCTCGGCCGCCATCATCGCCGCGCACAGCACGATGACGGTCCAGGTCCTGCGCTCGTTCTGCTCGTGCGCAGCGCCGAGAAAAATGTGATCGTGCCCTGCCCCGAAGGCCTCATCGCTGAAACGGCTCATTGCGCCTCCGGTCATTTGAAGTAGCTGTGAACGACTTCGATCAGCTGCTCGCTCGCGCTGCCTTCGTCGTCGTGACCTTCCGCGTCGACCAGATGGCTGCGGATGTGATCTTCCAGCACGACGGCGAGCAGGCCGTTCATCGCGCCGCGTCCGCTCGTGATGAGACGCAGGATCTCGTTGCAGCCGCGCTCGTCTTCCAGCGCGCGTTCGATCGCCTCGACCTGCCCCTTGATCCTGCGGACGCGGTTCAGCAGCTTCTGTTTTTCCTGGATGGTGTGGCTCATGGTGGTCCCTTCATATACCGGGGGGGACTATATATCAAATCGCGGGTTCGGATAGTGGGGAGGGGTATCTCGGCCATTGGTCCGACCAAACGATGCGCGCGCCCCGGAGCGTCAGGACGACATCGCAGCGAGAAACTTGTAGAACTTGCGACACAGAAGTAGCATCCCCTACATGAACTCATTCACCACTTGGTCGCTGCTCGTGCTGACGCTCCCGACCCAGAACGCGACGGCCCGCATGCGGTTCTGGCGCGCCCTGAAGGCGAAGGGCTGCGCGGTGCTGCGCGACGGCGTCTACCTGCTGCCGCACTCGGACGAGCAGCACCGAACGCTGGACGAACTGGCGGACGCGATCGCCGACAGCGGCGGCAGCGCGCATCTGCTGCGCGCGCCGAGCGCCGATGCGGCGCAGGAGCAGGCATTTCGCGCGCTGTTCGACCGCAGCGACGACTACACGGCGTTCATGCGGACGCTCGCGGACGCCCGCAAGACGCTCGCCGGCCAGCCGGCTTCGGAACTCGCGCGTCTGCTGCGGCGCGTGCGCAAGGATTTCGACGCGCTGCGGGCGAGCGACTACTTCCCGGGCGACGCGTCGACGCGCGCCGAAGCCGCGCTGCAGGACTTCGTCGCGCTGGTCGACACCGTGCTGTCGCCCGGCGAGCCGCACGCGGCCGAGCGCCCGATCCGCGTGCTTGCGCTCGGCGAATATCAAGGGCGCACGTGGGCCACCCGGCGGCGCATGTGGGTCGATCGCGTCGCGAGCGCGTGGCTGATCCGCCGCTTCATCGACGCCCGCCCGCGCTTCGTGTGGCTCGCCTCGCCGACGGATTGTCCGGCCGACGCACTGGGCTTCGACTTCGACGGCGCGGCGTTCACGCACGTCGGCGAGCGCGTGACGTTCGAGGTGCTGCTGGCCAGCTTCGGCCTCGACGGCGACCGCGCGCTCGCGCGGCTCGGCGCGATCGTGCATGCGCTCGACGTGGGCGGCCCCGCGGCGCCCGAAGCCGCCGGCCTCGAAGCCGTGATGGCCGGCGCCCGCGAGCGCGCGCAGAACGACGAGCAGTTGCTCGAGCAAATGGTCGTCGTGCTCGACGCCTTTTATGCGCATTTCACGTCGACCGGGACGACCGGGACCGGAGCCGCATCATGACCACCGCCAGCGCCGCAACCGAACCGGCCTACTCGCTCGGCGAGCTGGTCGCCTACATGCTTCGACTCGGCACGTTCGGTTTCGGCGGCCCGGTCGCGCTCGCGGGCTACATGCGGCGCGACCTGGTCGAGCGGCGCGGCTGGATCACCGAAGCCGACTACAAGGAAGGACTCACGCTGGCGCAGCTCGCGCCGGGGCCGATGGCGGCCCAGCTCGCGATCTATCTCGGCTTCGTGCACTACCGCGTGGCCGGTGCGACGCTGGTCGGCTGCGCGTTCGTCTTGCCGTCGTTCCTGATGGTGGTCGCGCTCGGCTTCGCGTATGCACATTTCGGCGGGCTGCCGTGGATGCACGCCGTGTTCTACGGCGTCGGCGCGGTGGTGGTCGGCATCATCGCGATGAGCGCGTACAAGCTCACGACCAAAACCGTCGGCCGCGACAAGCTGCTGTGGGCGATCTTCGCGACGCTTGCCGTCGTGACCTTCGTCACCGAGTCGGAGATCGCGTGGCTGTTCGTCGTCGCGGGCGTGATCGGCTGGCTGTGGCGCGCGCCGCCCCGCTGGTTGCGCGGCGGCGGGCTCGGCGCGGCGGCCGCCGCCAACCTGCCGGCGGCGAGCGGCGCGCTGAGCGGCATCGATCTGCCGCAGCTGGTGCAGCTCGGCGCGTTCTTCATGAAGGCCGGCGCGTTCGTGTTCGGGTCAGGGCTGGCGATCGTGCCGTTCCTGTATGGCGGCGTCGTCACCGAACATCACTGGCTCAACGACAAGCAGTTCGTCGATGCCGTCGCGGTCGCGATGATCACGCCGGGGCCGGTCGTCATCACGGTCGGCTTCATCGGCTATCTGGTCGCCGGCCTGCCCGGTGCGATCGTCGCGGCGCTCGGCACGTTCCTGCCGTGCTATCTGTTCACGGTCGTGCCCGCGCCGTACGTGAAGAAGTACGGCCACCTGCCGGGCGTCAAGGCGTTCGTGGACGGCATCACGGCCGCGGCCGTCGGCGCAATCACCGGCTCGGTGCTGGTGATCGCGAAGCGTTCGATCGTCGACGTGCCGACCGCCGCGCTGGCCGTTGCGACCGTCCTGCTGCTATGGCGCTTCAAGAAGCTGCAGGAGCCGGTAGTGGTCGCGGCGGCCGCGTTGATCGGGCTCGTCGCTTACCCGCTGCTCCATCGTTGAGCGCGCGCCGCTACGGCGCGCATCGCGGCCCGCGGCCCATCGGCATGCGGCCGGCCGCGCGGCGTCGAATCGTGCGTTCGCCCGCCGTGCAGCGCATGCCGGCCAAGTCTCGCGAGGTGCGCTCAGTGATGTTCGTACAGGCCCGACGTATCGTTCGACGCGTACGACACCGCCGCGCGTTGCGCGTCGGATTGCGACGCAACGTCGTGCGACTGCGCAGGCGATGCGTCCGGTCGTTGGGCGGCGACCTTCGCTTCGGCCGCCTGGATGTCGCTGGGATAGAACGGGTCGTTGCCGATCGGACGATATCCTGCCCGTTCGACGCGTGCGAGGTCGGTGCGCACTTCGGCACGCGTGACGGGACCGTTCGTGTTTTGCGCAAAGGCGACGACGGGCGCGCTCAATGCGCATGAGATCAGGACGGCGCGGATCAGATTCTTCATGAGGTTCACCTATTGGAGTGGTATGACCGTATCCGGGAGCGGTTTCGGTTCTTCGCTCTCCACCCAGTGCGATGAAGAGTGAGACTCCATTCTCGGTAACGGGCACTTTCGGCAAGGTGAGCCGTCGATTACGAATTCGTTATCTCGCCGGCCGGCGCAGGTTTCGGCATCCGGCCCGACCCGCGCCGCGCACGCGCGACGCACGCAACGGCATCAGCCGATCGGATGGATCTCCGGAATCATCGCCGCTTGACCGCAATGATTGCCGTCCGGGTCCGTGAGTTGCCACACGGTCGCATGCTCGATCCAGAAGCGCGTGCCGGACTTCGTGATGCGGACGCCGCGGTAGCCCGACACGAAGCCGTCCCGCGCCACCTGCTCGAGAAACCGCTGGCGCTCGCTGCGCTCCATCGGCTCCGCCGAGAACCGCGACGGCAACGCCGTCAGTTCGTCCCAGTCGTATCCGAAGATCGCCTGCGCGCGCGCATTGCCGTAGACGAACACCGGATCCGCCGCGACACCGTGCGCGAGAATCCCGAACGGCGCGGCTTCGTACAGCCATCGCGCGCCTTCGGCGGCGCTCATCCCCGCGGGCACCAGCGGCTTGCCGAGCAGCCGGCCGTAGCTGTCCGACAGGATGCGGAAGAAGGGAACGTCGATGTTCGGCGACATTGCGGGAAGCTCCATGGAAGGCTTGCGAATCGGAACGGGGCGGCGATTTTGCCGTGCGGGATTATAGGGCTGACAGTGGCCGGGCCGCAGCGTAGCGCAGTGCGTCAGTCGTCGAGGCCGTCGTCGTCCGGCACGCAAGGCCACCTGCCGACAGGTTCATCTCCTCAGACGAATCAATGGTCTGAGGAGAATCCCCGCCGACTGCATTGCCTTTCGTATCAGCACGCCCGCGTCGCGGATGGAACGCGCGCATGCTGCTTGAGAAACGCCAGCGCAGCGTCGATCGTCATCACGTGCTGCTCGCCGCCCCTCATTCGCAGCGACACTTCGCCGGCCAGCGCTTCCTTGCGGCCGGCAATCGCGACGATCGGCGCGGCGAGTTCCGTTGCATCGAAGATCTTGCGGGGCAGCCGCTCGGCGCGGAAATCGCGCAGCACGCGGCAGCCGATGTCTTCGAAAGCGGATGCCGCGTGATCGGCAAATGCGCGATGATCGTCGCCGATGTTCGCGACGACGATCTGGTCGGGTGCCAGCCATGTCGGCAGCCATCCCTCGTAGTGTTCGAGCAGAATGCCGATGAACCGTTCGAGGCTTCCCAGCACGGCGTGGTGCAACATGACGGGCGTCGCTTTCGCGCCGTCCTCGGCGACATACGACGCACCGAGCCGCTCCGGCAACACGAAATCGAGCTGGATCGTCCCGCACTGCCACTTCCGTCCTTGACGGTCGACCAGATGAAATTCGAGCTTCGGGCCGTAGAACGCGCCTTCTCCGGCCAGGATCGCGAATTCCAGCCCGGCCGCCCGCGCGGCCGATGCCAGCATCGCTTCCGAGCGATCCCAGACCGCATCGTCGCCGGCACGCGCCGGCGGCCGCGTCGACAACGCCACGTCGCACTCCCCGAACCCGAAGTCTGCGTAGATCGCCTTCAGCAGCTTGCAGAACCGCGCGACTTCATCTTCGATCTGGTCGGGCAGGCAAAGTACATGAGCGTCGTCCTGCGTAAATGCACGCGCGCGCATGAGGCCGTGCAATGCACCGGACGGTTCGGCGCGATGGACCGCGCCGAATTCGCAATATCGGATCGGTAAATCGCGGTATGAACGGCTGCCCTTCTTGAATATCTGCACGTGGCATGGGCAACTCATCGGCTTGAGACAGTACGGATTACGGTCGCTCTCGAGCGAAAACATGTTCGGCCCGAACTTTTCCCAATGGCCGCTCCGTTCCCACAGATCGCGAGACAGGATCTGCGGCGTCCGCACTTCGGAAAAACCGGCCTGCCGCATTCGGACCCGAATGTATTCCTCGATGACGCGATAAAGAACCATCCCGCGCGGATGCCAAAAGATGCCGCCTGGACTTTCATCTTGCTGATGAAACAGATCCAGTTTGTTGCCTAACACTCGGTGATCGAAATCGTCCATGGTTTCTCCGTCGAACGTGGTGCCGGCCGAGCGGAGCGCGAAAAAAAGCCCCGTCCGTTTCCGGCGGGGCTTCGGGATGGTTTGACGCAATGACTTACGACGTGCAACCTCCCCTCGGCCCGCCATTGGCGGTCGTGGTGGTGGTTGCGGTGGTCGTAACGAGAAGTGCGTGCATGCGGCTAATCTAGTGGACGTATCGACGTCTGTCAATGAAGTGCTCGAATCGGTATTCGGTGTCGGCGTCTTCCGGTAGGTCGAGCGTACGGAAAGAAAGTGAAGCGAAAGATTGAGCATCGCGCGACGTTTCGAGAGTGCATCGATAACGCTCGCCGATAGCAGTTTCTCGCGCAAATCGAACGTTTCATGTCCACGCCACCGGCGGGATTCATGAGCCTCGCGCGACGACTAATTCGCAGATTCGAAACCGTCGGATGACAGCAATATCGCTCCATTCGGCGACCGACGAATGGACGTTTCACAAACCATCGAGATGCGAAGTTCGCATGCAGCAATGCGTATCGACGAAACGCCGTCCATGCGATTTCCATTTCGCTAACGGCACGATTTCGATAGCGCCACGAGTTGCCTTCCGATGGCAATCGTCACCCCGCTCGCGCGGCACTCGAACACGCAGAATTACACCTTTCCCGAATGCGGCGCGACGCAACGATTCATCACGTCGCGGCATCCGTGCACGTCGAAGTCCGGCGTGCGCGAGCGGGTCGTCTGCCGGGCCGCAACTCATGTTGTTGCAACGGCCCACAACGTCCGAGATCACGCCATCAGCGCGCCGTATCTCGGCTAACGCGGCGTAACCGCGGCGTCGATCACGCATCGAATTTCTCAGAGGAATTCGTCTGCTCCTCATCCTGCGATTTTCCCACTTCCGGTTGCAAACAAAAACCACATGTGGCGTGGAACACAAAGCGAAGAGAGGTGCGGATACACGGCAAACGATTGCCACGAGCGCCGTTGATCGACATCAATTGCGCAACGAAGCGCGCCCATAGATTCGAATCATTAAAGGAGCGACACGGTCTCGCGAAACCTTGCGGTGACGGCGCGATCGCTTCGAACGGGGAAGGCTATGAACACAAAAAATAACGACGGTGCGACCGAAGTCGCACGGGGTGGAAATTTGCGGGCAGCGCGCTGCATGCGTGCGATTCGCCAACCGTCTCGCTTCGGCGGCGGGGGAACCGCACGATGACGTTGGCTCCCGCGCTTCATCCGCTGCAGGCGGCGTACTTCGATGCATTCAATGCGGTGGTCGTGGTCGTATGCACGGTCATCCTCGTGTCGTCGCTCGACGACCTGTACATCGACGCTTTCTATTGGATCCGCGCCGCGTACCGGCGCTTCGTCATCCACCGCCGCTATCCGCGGCTCACCGCTCAGGAATTGCGCGGCGAGGACGAGCGCTGGTTTGCGATCATGGTGCCCGCGTGGAAGGAGTACGCGGTGCTCGCGCAGATGATCGAGCACACCATCGCGACGCTCGAATATCGCAAGTTCGTCATCTTCGTCGGCACCTATCAGAACGATCCCGATACGACGATCGAAGCCGATCGCATGGCGCGCTGCTATCCGAACGTCGTGCGTCGGGCGATCGTCCGCAACGACGGCCCGACGTGCAAGGCCGATTGCCTGAACTGGATCGTCCAGTCGATTCTCGCCTACGAGCAAGAGAACGGCATGCGCTTTGCCGGCGTCGCGATGCACGATTGCGAGGACATCATTCATCCGCTCGAACTGAAACTCTTCAATCACCTGATCGAACGGAAGGAGTTTCTTCAACTGCCGGTGCTGTCGCTCGAACGCGACTGGAAGGACTGGGTGGGCTGCACCTATCTCGACGACTTCAGCGAGTGGCATTCCAAGGATCTGGTCGTGCGCGAAAGCCTGACGGGTTGCATACCGGGCGCGGGCGTCGCGTCGTGCTACAGCCGCCGCATCCTCGATCGCCTGCTCGAAGGCGCGAACAACCAGCCGTTTTGCACCGACAGCCTGACCGAAGACTACGACACGAGCTTCCAGATGAAGCGCATCGGCGCGCGTATGGCCTTCGTCTGGTTGCCGCTCGAATACAAGACGACACGTCGTCACATGTTCGGCGGCCAGCGTCGGCAAATCGACGCGCGCAGCATCATTGCGACCCGCGAACTGTTTCCCGGCACGTTCCGCACCGCGTACCGGCAGCGCGCACGCTGGATCATCGGCATCGCGTTCCAGGGCGCGCAGCGCCTCGGCTGGCACGGCTCGATCGCGACGAAGTACATGTATCTGCGCGACCGGAAGGGCACCGTCACGTCGCTCGTCACCATTCTGGCTTACCTGCTGCTGGTCAATCACCTGCTGCTGCGGTTCGCGATCGCGCGCGGTTGGCTGCCGGCCGGACAGACCTTGCTCGAGGCCTCGCCGAAATGGCTCGAGTACATGATGGCCGCGAATGCGGCGCTGCTCGTGAATCGCGTGCTCCAGCGCGTGTACTTCGTCACGAGGCTGAACGGATTTCATCAGGGGCTGCTGTCGATCCCGCGGCTGGTGGTCAACAACTTCATCAACTTCTTCGCGGTGTGTCGTGCGTGGCGATTGTTCATCGTGTCGACCGTGACCGGAAAACCGATCGGCTGGGACAAGACCAAGCATTCGTATCCGTCGCGCGAGGATCTTCGACTGGTGCACCGCCGTCTGGGAGAGCTGCTGCTCTCGTGGCATGCGATCAGCCAGGAGCAGCTCGACGATGCGCTCGAAATGCAGCGCGCCGACGCCGGCACGCGGCTGGGCGAACTGCTGGTCAACGAAGCCGGGCTCGATCCCGAAACGCTCGCCGACGCCGTTGCATGGCAGGCGGGATTGCCGCGTGTCGAGTTGGCGCGTCGCGACTGGCGGCCGTTCGCCACCCGGTTGCCGGACTTCATCGAAGTGCGGCATCGTGCGATTCCGTTCGGTATCGGCGAAGGATCGGCGCTCAACGTCGCCGTGGCGGCGCCGCTTTCCGATACGGCGCTCGCGCAGTTGCGGGCGGCCGCCGGTGTGGACGTGCAGTGCTTCATTGCCGCCGAGCACGAGATCGTCGCAGCATTGGACGAGTTGCGCGCGTCGGCCGAATCGCACGGCACGCTGTCGGGGGTGGCCTGACATGAAAGTCCATGCACGACCGACCTGCATCGCGATCGCACTCGGTATCGCGGCCGGCAGCGCATGCGCGCAAGGCGAGCCCGACCGGCTGCTCGAGAGCTGCTATGCGCACATTCGCGCCGGGGACGACAAGGGCGCGCTGCAATTGTTCGAGACGAGCTTCGCTCGCCGTCGGGCGACCCCGCGTCAGTATGTCGATGCCGCCTATACGGCGCACCGTCTCGGGCAGAACGACCCGGCCTACGACAAGCAGGCGCTTCGGCTGTTCGAATCGAGCTTCGCGCAGCAGCCGGGTACCGCGCGGCAATATGTCGATGCCGCGTACACGGCGTGCCGTCTCGGCAAGAACGATCCGGCCTACGACCGGCAGGCACTCCAGCTGTTCGAGGCGAGCTTCGCCAGGCACGCAGGCACGGCGCTCGAATACATCGATGCCGCCTATATCGCGCGCCGCCTGGGCGACAGCGATCCCGCTTACGACCGGCAAGCGATGCGGTTCTTCGAAGCGAGCTTCGCGCTGCAGCCCGGCACCGCGTTGCAGTACGTCGACGCCGCGTACACGGCGCGCCGGCTCGGCAAGAACGACCCGGCCTACGACAAACTCGCGCTCCGCTACTTCGACGCCAGCTTCGCGCTGCAGCCGGGCACGGCGCTGCAATACGTCGATGCGGCGTACACGGCCCGTCGTCTTGGCGAGAACGATCCGGCCTACGACAAGCTCGCGCTCCGCTACTTCGATGCCAGCTTCGCGCTGCAACCGGGCACGGCGCTGCAATACGTCGATGCAGCGTACACGGCACGTCGTCTCGGCCAGAACGACCCGGCCTACGACAAACTCGCGCTCCGCTACTTCGACGCCAGCTTCGCGCTGCAGCCGGGCACGGCGCTGCAATACGTCGATGCAGCGTACACGGCACGTCGTCTCGGCCAGAACGACCCGGCCTACGACGAGCGGGCGCTCCGGTACTTCGAGGCGAGCTTCGCGCTGCAACCCGGCACCGCGCAGCAGTACCTCGACGCCGCCTATACGGCGCGCCGTCTCGGCGAGCGCGACCCGGCCTACGACAAGCTGTCGCTTCGATTCTTCGATGCGAGCTTCGCCATGCAACCCGGCACCGCGCATCAATACATCGATGCGGCCTACACGGCCCGGCGCGTGGGGCGCGACTACCCGGCGTACGAGAAGGACGCGCTCCGCTATTTTGCGGCGGGCTTCACCCGCCAGCACGAGTCCGCGCTCGAATATGCGGACGCCGCGTACACGGCGCGCGGCCTGGGCGAGAACGCACTTGCCGACCGGTTCTTTCACGACAGCATCGACGCGAACGCGCAGGCGCCGCAATACGACACCGAACAGGCTTACGCATATCGACGCGCGGTCGACGATGCGGAGCGGCGCGTCGGCGCGATCGTCAACGTCGCGTATCAATCCGGCGGGTTCCGGCCTCAGGAAACCATCGGGATTCTGCAAGGCGGCACCGAGGTCTACTGGCAGCCGCCGAAGATCGGCTACGACAACGGGCGCATTTTCCAGCTGTTCGCGCGCCAGTACGCGACGCTGTACGACCGCAGCGGCGGCATCACCGGGTTGCCGACCTTGCAGTGGTCGGTCGGCGCCCGCTACAAGCCGCTCTCGTCGCAAAACCTGGTGTTCACCGCCGAGAAACTGATGACGGGCGGACGCTACGCTTACGACGACTGGCTGTTCCGCGTCGGTTACTCGATCGACGACGGCATCGATCTGCATCCCGTCAAGCCCGACTGGACGACATGGCAGTTCTACACGGAGAGCGCGTACTTCGTGAGACAGCAACGGCTCGTTCAACCGGTCGAGCTGCGCTACGGCCATTCGTGGCGGATCGATTCGATCAGCAGCCATCTGGTGATGTTCCCGCATGCGGCGATCGCCGGCGACTACGACACCCGCGCGTTGCACAAGCTCGCACTCGGCATCGGCCCCGGCATCGGCGTGCGCTACTGGTTCCGCGAAAGCGCGTATCGGGCGCCGGCGAGCTGGATCGACCTCGACGTCCAGTATCGCGTGCGCTTGACCGACGCTGACCGCGCCAAAGGCTTGGTCGTTCGCGCAACGTTGTGGTTCTAGGCGTGTCGCGGACCGACGAGAAGACCGGAAATCAAATAGAGAAAATCGATATGCAACGAGTTTTGACCGTGTTCGGCACACGTCCCGAAGCGATCAAGATGGCGCCGCTCGTGCGCGCGCTGAAGCGGCACCCTGAATTCGACGTCACCGTATGTGTCACCGCCCAGCATCGGCAGATGCTCGATCAGGTGCTGTCGCTGTTCGACATCGTTCCCGACTTCGATCTGGATCTGATGCGCAAGAACCAATCGCTGTCCGAGCTGACCGCGAACATCCTGAACGGCATCGGCCCGGTGTTCGATGCGGCCCGGCCCGACATCGTGCTGGTTCACGGCGATACGACCACCACCTTGGCGGCGAGCCTGGCCGCCTTCTATCGGCACATCCCGATCGGACACGTCGAGGCCGGGCTTCGTACCGGCAATATCTGGTCGCCGTGGCCGGAGGAACTGAACCGGCGTGTGACGGACGCCGTGTCTTCGTGGCACTTCGCGCCTTCGAAGCGCGCGGAGCAGAACCTGTACAGCGAAGGCATGACGCCGGAACAGGTGGTTCTGACGGGTAACACCGTGATCGACGCGCTGCTGCAGACGCGCGAGAAGCTGGCCGCTGACCCGTGGCTCTCGGAGCGCATCGCCGCAGGATTTCCGTTTCTGGATCCGGCACGGCGGCTGATCCTCGTCACCGGTCATCGCCGCGAAAGTTTCGGCGAGCCGCTCGAACATGTGTGCCATGCACTCCGTGAGCTCGCGACCCGCCACGACGACATCGAGCTGGTCTATCCGATGCATCTGAATCCGAACGTGACGGGACCGGTGAAAGCAATTCTTGGCGACCTCCGCAACGTCACGCTCACCGGTCCGCAAGAGTATTTGCCGTTCGTGTATCTGATGTCGAAAGCGCATCTGATCATTACCGATTCGGGCGGAATTCAAGAGGAGGCGCCGGCGCTCGGCGTGCCGGTGCTGGTCACGCGCGATACGACCGAGCGGCCCGAGGCATTGGAAGCCGGTACCGCACGTCTGGTCGGCACCGACCGCGGCCGGATCGTCGCGCAGGTCGAAGCGCTGCTCAACGATCGCCACGAATACGAGCAGATGGCACACGCGGTGAACCCGTACGGCGACGGGCATGCAAGCGAGCGCATCGTCGCCGCGCTCGAAAAGCCGGGTCACTCGCCGTGCGAGCCGCACATGGGTCACGACGATTCGTACCCGACGTCGACACGGGACGCATTGGCCGCCGCGCCGGCTGCGATACGCGCTACGTGAGTATGGCGGGGCAGATCGGGGGATTGCGAAGCGGTGAGCGATGGAAGGGGCAGAGCGGTCGCGCGCCGCCGATTTCCGCCGCAACAGACTTTACACGTTGTTACCCGGCCGCACCGGACGCGCATCGGCCCTTTCCTTATACTCACGCCGAGTTCGCCACCCGTTCCGGCATTCGTCGGCGAACACGTAGCCGATGCAGGAAACATCATGATGCGCATGCCTTCCACGAAGACCGTTCTGTTCGCCTCGCTCGTCGCCGTGGCGGCGCTCCCGCTGACCGCGTGCGTCGCACCGGGCTACGGCCCCTACGGCGCCCAGCCCTATCAACAGCAGCCGTACGCGACGCCGGGCTACGCGCAGCCCGCCTATGCGCAACCGGGCTACGTGCAGCCGCAGCAGCCGGCTTATCCGGCTCAGGCGCCGCAGTACGATCAATACGGCAATCAGCAGCCGTACGGCGGCCAGTACGGCAACGGCTACGGCACGCAATACGGCACCGTCTCGAACATCCAGCCGGTCAACGGATCGGTCGGCACGTCGGGCGTGGCCGGCACCGTCGTCGGCGCGCTGGTCGGCGGCGTGCTCGGCAACCAGTTCGGCCGCGGCCACGGCCGCGAGGCGGCCACCGTGATCGGCGCGCTCGGCGGCGCCGTCGCCGGCAACCAGATCGGCCAGCAGATGGGCGCCGCGCAGCCGCCGAGCAGCTACCGGATCGACGTGCAGGTCAGCGACGGCTCGATGCGCTCGTTCGACGTGCAGTCGCCCGGCGATCTGCGTCCGGGCGATCGCGTGCAGATCAACGGCAATCAGTTGTCGCGCTATTGAGCGAGCGGCACGCGCCCGAACGGCTCGGGCGCGCTGTCTCGTTGCGTTTACGGCTCCAGGCGTCGCCGGCATGGCTCGTCAGACGGATGGGATGCCCTATCCAGGCAGCACGGCAAAACGGATTCAGGCTTCGCGCAATCAGCCCCACCTACTACTTCCGCTTGGGCGGCCCACCGATTTCCGCTGGTCTGACGAAATAGTCGCGCAGCGCGTGCATCGCGGGGCTCAGCTCGATGTTCTTGCGCCACGCAAGGCCGACGCTCATCGGCGGCACCGGGTCGCGTAACACGATCGTCTCGATGCGCCGCCCCTCGAGCGACCACGGCCGATACACCATGTCGGACAGAATCGCGACGCCGCTGCCGTTCGCGACCATGCTGCGCACGGCCTCCACGGACGACGTGCGCAGGATCACGTTGGGCCGATACGGCGTCTCGCTCCAGTAGCGCAGCGCGGTCTGGCCGGCCTCGTCCACCGTCAACATCACGAACGGTTCGTTCGCCACCTCCGCGAACGTGACGCTCTCGCGCTTGAGCAGCGGATGATGCGCGCCGACCCACAACCGACGCACCGAATGAATCACGGGCTCCAGCACGAGTTCGGGATTCGACACGTTCGACGTCAGCAGCACGGCCATGTCGTAGCGGCCCGCGATCAGCCCCTCTTCGATCGACTCGCGGTTCAGTTCGTGCAGGTTGATCGTCAGCCGCGGATAAAGCGTGCTCAGGCGCAATACATGTTGCGGAAGAAAGTAGCCGAGCACGGTGTAGCTCGCGGCGATCGCGAGCGTGCCCGTCACCGTGCTTGCGAGGTTCGGAACCCGCATCGCCTCGTCGACTGACGACAGGATGGCATATGCGTGATTGAGAAAGCGCCAGCCGGTGTCGGTGAGCGTCACGCCCGCGGACGTGCGCAGAAACAGTTGCGTGCCGAGACTTTCCTCCAGCTCCTTGATCGCGCTCGTCACGGCCGACTGCGAGATCGTGAGCTGGATCGCGGCCTGCGAGATCTGGCCAAGCTCGGCCGTGGCGACGAAGTATTTGAGCTGTCTGAGGGTCAGGGCCATGGCCGACGGGAAGCGGAGCGGTGCGCAATAAATATCATATCGATCGCGCGACCGCCACCGGCGGGGATCCATGAAAGCCCCGAAGTCCAGCCGGGGCCGGCCTCGCGCCCGTTCTCGTCGATATCGAAAAAATCGATACGTCGCATACAAAAATAGAACTATTTTGACGTCCCGTGCGCGGCTAACCTCCTTTCGACACTGCTTCGGCTCGCGCAGCAGCGCGCATCGACCGAGAACCTGGAGGATCCCCAAGCATGAGCAAGCAAAGCGTCGACCTGAATTCGGACATGGGCGAAGGCTTCGGCCCGTGGACGATCGGCGACGGCGTCGACGAACAGATCATGCCGCTGATCAGCTCGGCCAACATCGCCACCGGCTTTCATGCCGGCGACCCGAACATCATGGCGCGCACGGTGCAGCTGGCGCGCGCCGCCGGCGTCGGCATCGGCGCGCATCCGGGCTTTCGCGATCTGGTCGGCTTCGGCCGGCGCGCGATCGCCGAAACGCCGCAGGCGCTCGTCAACGACATCGTCTACCAGCTCGGCGCGCTGCGCGAGTTCGCGCGGCTCCACGGCGTGCGCCTTCAGCATCTGAAGCCGCACGGCGCGCTTTACATGCACGCGGCGGCCGACGAGGCGTTCTCGCGGCTGCTGATCGAGACGCTGCAGCGCGTCGATCCCGGCCTGTGGCTGTACTGCATGGAAGCGTCGGCGACGTACCGCGTCGCCGCCGAATACGGCCAGCCGGTGGTGCGCGAGTTCTACGCCGATCGCGACTACGACCGCAGCGGCTCGATCGTGTTCACGCGCCGCGTCGGACGCCTGGATCCCGGCCTGGTCGCCGACAAGGTGCTGCGCGCCTGCATCGACGGCAAGGTGCATACGATCGAAGGAGACGACATCGACATCGATTTCGACTCCGTCTGCATCCATAGCGACACGCCGGGCGCGCTCGAACTCGTGCGCAGAACGCGCGACGCGCTGGTTCGCGAAGGCATTCGCACCGCCGCCCCGCTACCGCTCGCCGCACATCACTGATTCAAGGAGACGCATGATGGCATTGCACGATATCGTCAGCCCGCTGCCGGGCACCTTTTACCGCCGTCCGTCGCCCGACGCGGACTACTACGTCGCCGTCGACGCGCCCGTGATGGCGGGTGCGGTCGTCGGCCTCGTCGAAGTGATGAAGCAGTTCACCGAGATCGAAGCCGACGTGTCGGGGCGTGTTGCCGAGTTGCTCGTCGAAGATGGCGAGCCGGTGGACGCAGGCCAGGTGCTGATGCG
Source organism: Burkholderia sp. WP42 (assembly GCF_000745665.1). Classification (NCBI taxonomy): domain Bacteria; kingdom Pseudomonadati; phylum Pseudomonadota; class Betaproteobacteria; order Burkholderiales; family Burkholderiaceae; genus Burkholderia; species Burkholderia sp. WP42. Next base: position 97,072 of record NZ_JQJT01000019.1, read on the forward strand.
GATCGAGGAGTGACGCGATGAGCCTCGCAACTTCCTCCGGCACGTTCTATCGCCCGTCGCGGATCCGGACCGTGCTGGTCGCGAACCGCGGCGAGATCGCGGTGCGCATCATCCGCGCCGCACACGAGCTCGGCATGCGCGCGATCGCCGTGGTCAGCGACGCCGACCGCGACAGCCTCGCCGCGCGCATGGCCGACGAAGCGATCCACATCGGCCCGTCGCATGCGGCGAAAAGCTATCTGAATCCCGCGGCCATCCTCGATGCCGCGCGCCGGTGCGGCGCGGACGCCATTCATCCCGGCTACGGCTTTCTGTCCGAAAACGCGGCCTTCGCCGCACAGGTCGAGGCGGCCGGCCTGATCTTCGTCGGCCCCGACGCGCACGTGATCGCGACGATGGGCGACAAGGCCCGCGCACGCGAAACCGCGCAGCGCGCCAACGTGCCGACCGTGCCAGGCAGCGACGGCGTCGTGCACTCGCTCGAAGAAGCGCAGGCAGTCGCTGCGCGTATCGGCTATCCGCTGATGATCAAGGCGGCCGCGGGCGGCGGCGGGCGCGGCATCCGCGTTTCGCACGACGCCGCGCAACTGGAGGCCGAGCTGCCGCTCGCGCAGCGCGAGGCGCAGGCCGCGTTCGGGAACGGCGGCGTCTATCTCGAACGCTTCATCGCACGCGCGCGGCACATCGAGGTGCAGGTGCTGGGCGACGGCCGCAACGTCGTGCACCTGTTCGAGCGCGAATGTTCGCTGCAACGGCGACGCCAGAAGATTCTCGAGGAGGCGCCGTCGCCTTCGCTTACGCCGGCGCAGCGCGACGCGCTGTGCGAGTCGGCGACGCGTCTCGCGCGACAGGTCGGCTACCGCAGCGCGGGCACGCTCGAATATCTGTACGACGACGCCCGCGGCGAGTTCTACTTCATCGAGATGAACACCCGCATCCAGGTCGAGCATCCGGTGACCGAGGCGATCACGGGCATCGATCTCGTGCGCGAGACGCTGCGCATCGCCGACGGCGAGCCGCTGCGTTTCGCGCAGCAAGACATCGCGATGCGGGGCGCGGCGATCGAATGCCGGATCAACGCGGAAGATCCGTTGCAGGATTTCCGTCCGAACCCTGGACGCATCGATACGCTCGTGTGGCCGACCGGCGCCGGCACACGCATCGACTCGCTGCTCTATCCGGGCTACGTCGTGCCGCCGTTCTACGACTCCCTGCTCGCCAAGCTGATCGTGCACGACGAGAGCCGCGCGGCCGCGCTGCAACGCCTCGCGCGCGCGCTGGGCGAGCTGCACGTCGGCGGCGTGAAGACCACCGCACCGTTGCACCTCGCGCTGCTCGCGGACGACGACGTGCGGGCCGGCCGCTACCACACCAATTTTCTCGAAGCGTGGATGCCGCAATGGCGCGAGGCCGTGACGGCCCGCGCCCGGCAACACGCGGATACGGAAGCAGACGCCGCGCGCGTCGGGGAGGCTCAGTGACGGCCCGTTATACCTTCGGCGGCGACGAGTTCGTGTTCGTCGAGATCAGCGAATCGATGTCGCTCGACGCCTTCTTCAAGGGCACGGCGATCACGCGCGAACTGCAGCGCCGCGCGGTGCCAGGCATCACTGAAATCTGTCCGGCGAACGCGTCCTACCAGGTGCGCTACGACCCCGACGTGATCGAGCCCGACGCGCTCGTCGCGCTGCTCCGAATGATCGAGACGGAAGCAGGCGATGCGCCGCTCGAACTCGACACGCGTATCGTCGAGGTGCCCGTGCTCTACAACGACCCGTGGACGCACGAGACGATGATGCGGTTTCGCGAGCGTCATCAGGATCCGACGTCGACCGATCTCGAGTACGCCGCGCGCATCAACGGCAAGCGCGACGTCGACGAATTCATCGCCGCGCACTCCGGTTCGCCGTGGTTCGTCTCGATGGTCGGCTTCGTCGCGGGGCTGCCGTTCATGTATCAGATGGTCGAACGCGCGCGCCAGCTCGAAGTGCCGAAATACCTGCGGCCGCGCACCGACACGCCGAAGCTCACGGTCGGGCACGGCGGCTGCTTCGGCTGCATCTACTCGGTGCGCGGCGCGGGCGGCTACCAGATGTTCGGCGTGACGCCGGCGCCGATCTTCGATCCCGCGCAGCGGCTCGACTATCTGCACGACTTCATGGTGTTCTTCCGGCCCGGCGACATCGTGAAGTTCCAGCCGATCGATCGCGCTGCGTACGACGCAGCAGTGGCGGCCGTCGACGCCGGAACCTTCTCGCTGCGGGTGCGCCCCGTGAAGTTCTCGCTCGACGCGTTCCGGCGCGATCCCGATGCGTATAACCGTTCTCTCGTCGAGGTGCTGCATGCCGACTGATCCGCACGATCTGATCGAGGTTCTGAAACCGGGCCTCGCCACCTCCGTCCAGGATATGGGCCGGCAAGGCTGCTATCACGTCGGCATTCCGCCGTCGGGCTCGCTCGACCAGTACGCGTCGCGCGCGGCGAACCTGCTGGTCGGCAATCCCGAAGAGGCGGCCGTGCTCGAATGCACGCTGCTCGGCCCCGAACTGCTGTTCCATATGGACGCGCTCATCGCCGTCACCGGCGCCGAGATGACGCCGAAGATCGACGGCATCGCGCAAAGCTGCGACGTCGCGCTCCGGATTCGCGCGGGCAGCGTGCTGTCGTTCCAGTACGTGAAGGCCGGTGCGCGTGCGTATCTGGCCGTCGCGGGCGGCATCGACGTGCCGGTCGTACTCGGCAGCCGTTCGACCTATACGCTCGGCGCGATCGGCGGCCTTGCGGGCCGGCGCCTGCAGAAAGGCGATCGGCTGCCGGTCGGCGCCGTGCACGGCGCGCCGCGCGAAGGGCGCGAACTGCCGGCATCGATGCGCCGGCCGCTCGACAGCCAGGTCGCGCTGCGCGTGCTGACGGGCCTGTACCACCACCGGCTGACCGACGCGTCGGCGCAGACGTTCTTCGACGACGAGTGGACCGTCGCGCCCGAGGCGGACCGCATCGGCTACCGCTACAAGAACGGGCGGCCGCTGCAGTTTCGGCCGCGCGAACAACCGTTCGGCGCGGGCGCGGATCCGTCGAACATCGTCGACGCGTGCTATCCGGTCGGCTCGATCCAGGTGCCGGCCGGGCTCGAGCCGATCATCCTGCATCGCGATGCGGTCTCCGGCGGCGGCTACGCGACCATCGGCACGGTCATCAGCGCCGACATGGACCTGATCGGACAGATGCAGCCGAACCATCGCGCGCGCTTCGTGCCCGTGACGATGGCCGACGCGCTCGCGGCACGCCGCGCGTACCGCCAGCGCCTGGCGTTGCTGCGCGCCGCGCTTCAGGGCTAGACGCCGCGCGGCCCGGCGCCGCCGGCACCTTTTCTCGCTCCGCATTCATTCCCGCGCGACCGCGTGCCGCGCGGCGGATGCGTGCGCGCCGTTTCAGCCGGACCGGTTGCCCATCCGACGTCGGGGCAACCCTGCGGAAGCAGTTGCCGCGGCCAGGACGTCGTTCGCAGCTTTGCTCATCGAGGAGCACCACCATGGCCAACCTGGCTCATGCCGACGCCGACGAGGATCTCGACCTGTCGACGCTCGCCATTCCCGATCACGCGCGCATGCCGCCCTTCTCGCTGACGATGGCGTGGTGGGCCGTGTGCAGCGCGGTGTTCTACATCGTCGTCGGCGCGACGCTCGCGCTCAGCTACGGCGCCCGCAACGCGCTGATCGGCATGGCGCTGTCGGTCGTGTCGTACGGCGTGGTCAATTCGATCATCAGCCGCTACGCGATACGCACGGGCCTGTCGGTCGCGCTGTTCTCGCGCGTGCTGTTCGGCAGCGCGGGCGCGGCGCTCGCCACCCTGATCTTCTTCGCGACGGCAATCTACTACGCGGTGTTCGAGGGTTCGGTGATCGCGGTCGCCGCGCATCATCAGTTCCCCGCGCTCGACTACAAGTGGGTCGCGCTGATCGTGGTGTGCTACAGCGTGCCGCTCGTGTTCGGCAGCGTGCAGCATTGGCTCGACAAGTTCAACGGCGCGCTGCTGCCGTTTTACCTGATCGGCCTGTGTGCCGCGGTCGGACTCACGACGGCGGAGTACGGCTACAACGCCGCCTGGCTCGATTTCGGACCGGCAGGCGGCGCGCCGGCCGGCGGCTGGTGGCAGTGCTTCGTCTACTACATGGGCGTGTGGGTGCTGATGATGTTCACGTTCGACTACGCGCGCTTCGGCCGCAAGGAGGACGCCAGCTATCACGGCCGCTTCAACTTCGGCATGCCGTTCTATCTCGTGACGTTCCTGTTGAACGGCGCGGTGGGCATCTACGTCGTCAGCACGACGCCGGGGCTCGGCACGCTGTCCGAAGTATCGGTCGTGCTCGCGCTGCTGAAGCTGATGGGCGTGTGGGGGCTGCTGTTCGTGTGGGTCACGCAGTCGCGCATCAACACCGCGAACTACTATCTCGCGACGGTCAACATGCAGGCGTTCTTTCAGAAAGTGGCCGGGCTGCGCGCACCGAAGTTCGTGTGGGCGGTCGTGGTGGGCGCGGTGGTGTACGGCTTGATGATGGCCGACGTCTTTTCCCGGATTCTGCAGGCGCTCGCGTATCAGGGCATCTTCGTCGTCGCGTGGGTCGCGGTCGCGCTCGCGCACATTCTCTCGGACCGTTACGGACAACTCGTGGGCGACGACATCGAATGCCGCGACGCGCACGTGCCGACCTTCAATCCGGGCGGGCTGATTGCGTGGTTCGCGGGCGCGTTCGCCGGGCTCGCGCTGAACCAGGCGTCGGGATTCGCCGCGTCGCTATCGGCGCCGGCGACCTTCGTGGTGTCGTGGCTCGCGTATCGCGCGCTGCTGGGCGCGGCGAAGCGGACGTGGTTCGTGCGGAACGTGTAAGAGCGCGCATTGGCTGGTGTCGGGCGAGCGCTGTTTCAGCCGGTTTCGTTCTTCCGAAGGTGGATTGAACAGGCTGCTCGGTTCACTTTGCCCGCCGCCGACGTGACCCGACGCGGCGCGGAAATGCGGCTCGTCTCGCCTGGAAAGGACGAGCCGCGGAAAGCAAGGAGCGACCTGAACGGCACCGCTGGGTCGCCGAACGCACGCATGCCTGCTTTGCCGGCAGTTTCGGTAGACTATGCATTCGTTTCGAGCGTCATCTCGACGTTCTTGCTGCATTGCTCTCGCCGGCTACTGCCGTCATCTGCTCACGCTTCGTCGATGACCTGTGTCAGCCGGCCTTGGCATCGCAATGCGCTGCTGCGCGTCGCGCGCCGCAGCTACCCGTTCCGCAAACCAGCGACGACCCCGACCGATGATCACGATCCGCCTGCTCGACGCCGCCGACGCGGCGCAATTCAAATCCGTCCGCCTTCGCGCTATCGACACGTCGCCGACCTCATTCCTGCCTACCCACGCCGAAGAAGTCGTGGTGCCGCTCGAAGCATTCGCAGCGCGCATCGCACCCACGCATGAGCGCGCGGTGTTCGGCGCATTCGACGGCGAGTTGCTCATCGGCACCACCGGCGTGTACCGCGATGCACGCGCGAAGGTCGCGCACAAGGCGACGATCTGGGGCGTGTTCGTCGATGCCGCCTATCGCGGGCGCGGCGTCGCGCAAACGCTGCTCGACAGCGCGTCCGCGCATGCGTCGCAGGCATGGCAATGCACGCAGCTGATGCTGTGCGTCAACGAGATCAACGGCGGTGCGCAGCGGTTGTACGAGTCGCTGGGATTCGTGCGGTTCGGCACGGAATCGCGCTCGCTGTACGTCGACGGCCGCTTCTACGACGAACACCATATGGTCAAGATTCTCGCGTGACGCGATCGCGCGCCCACGAAGCGCCGCCCACCGGGCGTATCAGCGCCGATCCGTGATCGACGTGTCGACGACCTGCCCCCCGATCGTCACGTTCGCGAGCGTCATCGCGCTCACGTTGAACGCGTAGATCGGACCGGGCGACGTGACCGTCGACGCTCCCGACGTGACGGGCGTGCCGAAGTCGCAGTTGCTGATCGTCACGCCGGAGATCGGCTGCACGGCCGGCGTCGGCGGCGCGCCGTTGTAGTCGAACGCGACGGGCCCCTGCGCGACGATCGCCTGGAAGCACGACGCGCTCACGCCGTTCAACGTCACGTTGCTCGCCTTCACGTCGGAGATCGTCACGTTCTGCACGACGGGCGGCCGCGTGCGCACCGCGTCGTTGGCCGGCTGATAGTCGCAGTCGAACGTGACGATGCCGCCCTGTGCGGCAGACGGATTGCCGGCCGCCGCCGTGACGACGCCGAGCGCGACGCTCGCGTTGATCGGACTGCCGGCGAGCAGCGCGCTGCCGTAGCCGCCGCCCTTCAGGTTCACGCCGTTCGGCAGCACGACGCCTTTCACGTGGAAGTCCTTCACGTAACCGCCGCGGTTCATGTTGGTCTTCACGCGAATCGCGATGTTCAGCGGATTGGTCTGCCAGTTCGCGTTCAGCATCGACAGGTTGGTCGCATAGATCTGCTCGACGCCGCCGCCCATTTCGCTGCCGAGCGTAATCCCGCCGTGGCCGCTGTTCATCGTGCAGTCGCGAATCAGGTGCCGCTTCGCAGGCCCGTATTCGGTGTCCCGATCCTTGCCCGACTTGATCGCGATGCAATCGTCGCCGGTGTTGAACGTGCAGCGCTCGCACAGCACGTCGGTGCACGCGTCGGGATCGAAGCCGTCGTTGTTCGGACCGATGCTGTTGGTCGTCACGCCGCGGATCACGACGTTGCGGCTCGCGGTCGGATGATGCTGCCAGAACGGTGTGTTCTGCGTCTGGTAGTTCTCCATCAACACGTTCGTGCAGCCGATGAATTCGACCATGCACGGCCGCAGATAGTGGCCGAGCCCGAAGATGCGCCGCTCGACCGGCACGCCGGCTTCGGACAGTGCGGGCAGGTAGTTCTGGTCCTGCTGCCACGGCGTGACCGGCGAGGTGAGCAGCGCGTAGAGCGCGTCCGGAATCGCCGGTGCGACGAGCCGCAGATCCACGTTGTTCGGATTCGCGAACGCCTGGCTCGGCCCGGACGCGTTCCCGCCATACGCGCCCGACGAGCCCTTGTAGGTCCACCAGCAGACGCTGCCGGCTCCGCTACCCGCGAAGGGCGTCATCGCCTGCCCGTTCAGCACCGACGTCGCGCCTTCGCCGGTCAGCGCGATGTTGGTCGCATTGCGCGCGTAGACTGGCGCGCCGTAGTTCAGACAGTCGTTCGCCTGCCAACGGCTGTAGTACAGCCGGCCGTTCGCGCCGCAGTCGACCGGGCCGTCCTTCGCGTAATCGGCCGGGTTCGGACTGAAGTAGATCGTGCAGTTCACGCTCAGATGGAAATTCACGTTGCTCTGCAGCACGATCGGCCCCGCGCAGTACCAGTTGCCGGCCGGCACGATCACACGGCCACCGCCTTCACGCGCGCATGCGTCGATCGCCGCGAGAAATGCCGGGCGCGAGTCGAACGCGCCGGGCGCGGTCGTCAGTTCGGCGCCGGGGCTCACCGGCGATTTGGCCGACGGGTACGGCGACGTCTGCGCGACGGTCGCGCACGAGCGCGCGCCATAGTGCGTCACGTCGAATTCGCGGTGGCGGAACGCGCGCCGCGACACATGCGCGAGCGATGCGGCGATACGCGCGGCCGCGCCGTGCTCGCCCCAGATCGCGTCGGGCGCAATATCGGCTGCGGCGACGTGGGCGAACGCACAGGTGGCCGCGAGTGGACCGCCGAACACTGCCCCGCCGGCGAGCGCGCCGGTCCAGCCGATGAAGTCGCGGCGCGTCAGCCGCTTCGAAGAAGGCGAACGGGCGGGCAAAGACGAACGGCGACGGCTTGCGGCCATGGGCATTTCTCCGGAAGGGGGTATCGGGTCGTGTGCGACGCGACCATATTCGTACGTCGTCGTATCACATGGGCAAGTCTAGGCGCGTTCGTGGTCGGGCATGTATTTGTCGTTTACCCTCGATTCTCGCTGCACAAATTCGGATGTGTGCGCGCACTCACGTGAGATCCGTGAGCGTCTGTGAGATATGTCGTCGTATGTTTATGCGCACAAATTGCTGCCTGCGCCCCCATCGCGTTCGATGAATCGGGACGGTTCTCGGGCACCTTCCTCATGCGAGCCGGCTTGTGAAAGACTCGAGCGCCACGTATGAACACCTTCACCGCGCCAACGGCTTCGCGTACGTCCGAGATCTGGCGGTGTCGCGGTGTCGCGGTGTCGCGGTGTCGCGGTGTCGCGGTGTCGCCGTGTCGCCGTGTCGCCGTGTCGCCGTGTCGCCGTGTCGCCGTGTCGCCGTGTCGCCGTGTCGCCGTGTCGCCGTGTCGCCGTGTCGCCAATCGGCCATAACTCTGCAACACCTACGCGCAGCGCCGTCCGAATCGCCTACCTGCCTCCGTGATTCCGCCTCTGTTCAACGCCCCGCCCGTCGCGCTATCGTTGCTCCACCTTCACCACCAGGAGCTGCCTTTGCCTTCCCGCCACGGAGTCGACCTGACCCGCGCCCGCGCACTGTTCGATCGCGAGCGCCATGCATTCACCGAAGCCATGCCGGTTTCCCGCGCGCTGTCCGCGGAAGCGTCCGAGCATCTGCTGTTCGGCGTGCCGTTGCACTGGATGCAGGACTGGTCGACACCGTTCTCGCTGGTCGTGAAGGAAGCGCGCGGCGCGACCTTCACCGACATCGACGGGCATCGCTACGCAGACTTTTGCCTCGGCGACACCGGCGCGATGTTCGGCCATGCGCCCGAACCCGTCGCGCGGGCGATCGCCGAACAGGCGACGCGCGGCTACACGACGATGCTGCCGAGCGAAGACGCCGCGTGGGTGTCGGGCGAACTCGCGAGCCGCTTCCGGCTGCCGGTCTGGCAGTTCGCGCTGAGCGCGAGCGACGCGAACCGCTTCGTGCTGCGCTGGGCGCGCGCCGCCACCGGCCGCAACACGATCGTCGTGTTCAACGGCTGCTATCACGGCACGGTCGACGACGTGTTCGTCGACCTCGTCGACGGGCGCCCGGTGCAGCGCGACAGCCTGCTCGGGCAGTCCTACGACCTGCTCGCGAACACGCGCGTGGTCGAGTTCAACGATCTGCACGCGCTCGAAGCCGCGCTGAAGGACGGCGACGTCGCCTGCGTGCTCGCCGAACCGGCGATGACGAACATCGGGATGGTGTTGCCGGAACCGGGCTTCTGGGACGCCGCGCGCGCCCTGACGCGCCGTTACGGCACGCTGCTCGTGATCGACGAGACGCACACGATCAGCAGCGGGCCGGGCGGCTACGCGGCCGCGCACGGGCTCGAACCCGACGCGCTGGTGGTCGGCAAGCCGATCGCCGGCGGCGTGCCGTGCGCGGTGTACGGCTTCAGCGCCGAATTCGCCGAGCGCGCGAAGCAGGCGAAGCTGAACGCGCCGCCCGGCCATTCGGGGATCGGCACGACGCTCACCGCCAACATGCTCGCGATGCACGCGATGCGCGCGACGCTCGCGGAGGTCGCGACCGAAGCCGCGTACGCGCACATGTTCGAACTGGCCGCGCGGCTCGAAACCGGGCTCGAGCAGACCATCGCGAAGCACGGGCTGCCGTGGTGCGTGACGCGCATCGGCGCGCGCACCGAATTCCAGTTCACGCCGGTGCCGCCGCGCAACGGCACGCTGGCGGGCGAACAGCTCGACAGCGAACTCGAGCACATCGTCCATCTGTACCTGCTGAACCGCGGCGTGCTGATCACGCCGTTCCACAACATGATGCTGGTGTGCCCGCAGACGACTGCCGACGACGTCGACAAGCTGGTCGCGCAGTTCGACGCGTGCCTGGGCGAACTCGTGTGATGCGGTGACGCGCGCTCGACGTCGCGGGAAGGTGCCGGCCGCGCCGAAGCGGCCGCACGTCGCGAAACGCGCGTGCGACGTGCGGTGAGATCGACGAAGTCATGCGCTCAGTAGCGCGATGGACGTGACGCACGAGAATGCGCGCGAGAATGCGCATGAACGTTCGGCTGGCGGCGCTGGCGAGCCAACGTAAGCGAAGCCAATCCACCGCGCTCCCCGTTACTATCTTCACGCCCCGATAATCGGGGTTTTGGCCAGCCAGGCCCGGCATGATTCCCGCCCCCAGTCGCAGTCATGATCCGGTGGGTGTTGTCACCGGGCCTGGTGGGTGGCTGGTGATCGCTGATAGGGGTTTGGCCGGGATATCCCGACGCCGTCCGTAACGTGGATGCCGAGACCTGCCACCGTTGTTGCAGGCCAATCCGTTCACTCTGCAGAAACTTCGATGCAAGACACTCAACAACGTGACGCCGTCGATGTCTTTGTCGGCGTCGATGTCGGTAAGGGCCACCATCACGCCGTGGCACTCGATCGGAACGGTAAGCGCCTGTACAACAAGGCACTGCCCAACGATGAGGCCAAGCTGCGCGCCCTCATCGCCGAACTCAAGACTCACGGTCGACTGCTGTTCGTCGTCGATCAGCCTTCCACCATCGGTGCGCTTCCTGTAGCCGTCGCCCGCGCCGAAGGCGTACTCGTCGCCTATCTGCCCGGACTGGCCATGCGCCGCATCGCTGATTTGCACGCCGGCGAAGCCAAGACCGATGCCCGCGACGCCGCGATCATCGCCGCAGCCGCTCGCTCGATGCCGCATACGCTGCGCTCGCTTCGACTGGCCGACGAGCAACTCGCCGAACTCACCATGCTCTGCGGCTTCGATGACGACCTCGCCGCTCAGGTCACGCAAACCAGCAACCGCATTCGCGGGCTGCTTACCCAGATCCATCCGGCGCTCGAGCGTGTTCTCGGACCGCGCCTTGACCATCCAGCGGTACTCGATCTGCTTGAGCGCTATCCGTCGCCCGCCGCGCTTGCCGGCACCAGCGAGAAGACGCTCGCCAATCGCCTGACCAAGCTCGCTCCGCGCATGGGCAAAGGCTTAGCGGCCGAAATCGTTCAGGCACTGAGCGAACAAGCCGTGACCGTGCCCGGCACGCAAGCCGCCACCATCGTCATGCCCCGTTTAGCCCAGCAGCTTGCGGCATTGCGTAAGCAACGCGACGAGATCGCTGCCGAAGTGGAGCGATTGGTGCTTGCTCACCCTCTTTGGCCGGTCCTGACCAGCATGCCGGGAGTCGGCGTCAGGACCGCCGCCAGACTCCTGACCGAGGTCGCTCATAAGGCGTTCGCTTCGGCGGCGCATCTGGCGGCCTACGCCGGCCTCGCGCCGGTTACCCGACGCTCAGGTTCATCGATACGCGGTGAACATCCATCCAGACGCGGCAACAAGGTGCTCAAGCGCGCCTTATTCCTATCCGCCTTCGCGGCCTTGCGGGACCCAGTCTCACGGGCCTATTACTCGCGCAAGATCCAGCAAGGCAAGCGTCATAACCAAGCGCTCATCGCGCTCGCGCGGCGACGCTGCGACGTTCTGTTCGCCATGCTGCGCGACGGCACCATTTACCAACCCAAGTCAGCCCCTAACGCTTGACGAAACACATAGGGGCACCCACCCGCAAGCAGAATCACCGCCCCGCCGCCGACAACGAACCGAAGAACGTCGCGACCTTCGCCTTGCTCGTCGTCTGCAGCCGCGACATGAGCCCGTGATCGACGTGTCGCAGCCCGTAAGTTTCGCCGATGTCGCGCTGCATCCGGCACCACAGATGGCTCGCGATCTCCGCGTCGACCATCGCGCGGTGCGCGCGGCCGGCCTGCGGCAAGCGCAGCAGGTCGGCGAGGCTCGACAGCCGGTGGCTGCGCGCATGCGGGTAGAGGCGCCGCGCCACCAGCATCGTGCACGCGAACGGATGGTCGGCCGCGACGCCGAGCGAGCCGAGTTCGGCCTGCCAGAATCGCTTGTCGAACCCCGCGTTGTGCGCGACGACCGGATGGCTGCCGACGAACGCGGCGGCGTCCTTCATCACCTTCGACACCGGCGGCGCCGTGGCGATCATCTCGTTGGTGATCCCGGTGAGCGCGACGACGTCGGACGGAATGCGGCGTCCCGCGTTCATCAGGCTCTGATAGCGGTCGACGATCTCGCCGTCGCGCAGCAGGATCACGGCGATCTCGGTCGCCCTGTCGCCCAGGTTCGGGGAAAGCCCGGTTGTTTCGAAGTCGAGTACCGCTACGGTTTGCATGCGCGAATCAACGGAAAGATACGTGGCGTGTCGGTCGCGACGCGTCGCGCCGACGGAAAGGCGCCATAGTATCCCGGGACACGGCCACCGGCCGCAACTGCCGCGCGCATACGCAGGCGCGGAGCCGCCGCCGTCGCCAGCGCGCACCCACAAGCAACCGCGGCGATGCGCACGCCCATCGACCCGAGCACCGCATCGCCGCTCGCCGCTGCGTCAACGACAACTGAAGCTCGCCGCCGAATTCACGTCGCCCGAGCCGTTGTAGCGCGCGACCTGCGGATACGGACACAACGGACGCGTGCGGCCCGCGCCCCACGACGTCGGCACCTCCGCATTCGGCAGCACGTTGCTCGCGTCGCGCGCAGTCGCGACGATCGCGGCCGGCGCCTGTCCCTGCTCGACCCACGCGACGAGCGGCGTCAGCATGTCGAACTGGTCGGCGGCCGGCCCGCCCGAGCAGTGATTCATCCCCGGCACCGGATAGAAGCGCGCGAAGCCCGACGCGTCGCCGCCGTTCGCCTGCGCGAGCCGCGCGTACCAGTCGCTCGTGTCGTTGAACGAGAACACCGGGTCGCCCGTGCCGTGATAGACGAGCAGCTTCGCGCCGCGCGACTTCAGCGCCGCCAGGTTCGTCTCGTCGGGCGGCGTCATGAACGCCCACGACGACTGCGTGTACACGCCGTTCGACGCGAAAATCGCCGGCGCGTCGCGGTCCATGTCGAAGCCGAGCGCGAAGCCGGCGAGATTCGCGAGCGTCGCGGCGGTCTGCGGCGGCGTCATGAACGTGAACGCCATCGCGGCCGGGTCGAGCACCACCGAATTCGACTGCTTCCACGCGGCCCATCCGCCGCCAGCGATGCCCGGATCGTACGGGAAGCTCGCGTAGAGCGCCGCGCCCGCGCTGTTTCGCGCGCCCGCGAACACGTTCCCGATCGCGCGCTTCTGCGCGCTCGTCAGGCACGCGCCGGTGCGCGTGTCGTTCGCGCAGGTCGGGACGTCCGTGTCGATGCTGAAATGCGCCTGGCACGCGGCGACGTCCTGCACCATCCCGTCGGCCGCGCCATCGAGCGCGTCGCACTTGTCGAGAATCTTCTGGCCGACGAGCCGGCGCTCCGCGTCGGTGAAGCCGCTGCGGATATCGGGCAAGCCATTCGTGCCGGTCGCCGACGCGATCTGCGCGAACTGCTGCGCGCCGTACATCTCGCCGATCGCCGCCTTCGGCAGATGAAAGCCCGGATCGCCGGCGATGATCCCGTCGTAGTCGCCTGCGTTGCGCACGGCGGTGACCATCGCGTGCCGCCCGCCGTTCGAGCAGCCGCCGAAATAGCTGCGATCGGGCGTCTTGCCGTACGCGAGCCGGATCACCTGCTTGGCCATCGGCGTGAGCGCGTCGACCGCGCCGTAGCCGTAGTCGAGCCGCGCCTGCGGATCGAGCCCGAACAGCGGGTTCTGCGCGGCGCTGTGCCCCGAATCGGAGCTGATCACCGCGAAGCCCTGGTTCAGCGCATTGGTCAGCGGCCCGCCGCCGCCCACCTCGCCCGTCGCGGTCACGACGTTGCCGTCGAGCCCGCCGTTCGCCTGGTAGAAGAAGCGACCGTTCCACGCCTTCGGCAAGCGCATCTCGAAGCCGATCGCATAGGTTTTGCCATCCACCGCGCTCGCGCGCTCGTTCATCTTCCCTTCGATCACGCAATGCTCGGCGATCGGCTTGCCCGCCACGGCGAGCGCGCCGGCGGCCGCGGTCGTCACCGACGTGAACGACGTGTTCGCATACGACAGCTTCGCGGCCAGCGCGTCGCAGGTCTGCGTCATCGCGGCCGGCGTCGCGGCGCTCAGGTGCGCCGGCGCGGCGTTGACGGAATCGTCGCCGCCGCAGCCGGCGAGCAGGGCCGCTGCGGACAGCGGCGCAATGCACAACAGTGCAGATTTGCTGTTCAAGATGGCTCCCATTCGTCAGGATCGCTGATCAGAACATGTGGCGCACGCCGACCATCGCGCCGAGCTGCCCCATCCCCGCGCCGGGCGTCGTGCCGGCGCCGCCGCCGCTGACCGCGTAGCGCGCATGCGCGCTGTTCCACAGATACGACGATTGCGCATAGACGGCCGTGCGCTTGCTCAGCAGATAGGTCGCGCGCAGCGTGGCCATCGTCGCGCGCGTGTCGTGCGCGCTGTTGACGATCCGGTAGCCCTCGCCGTCGACGATGAACGCCGGCTTCACCGCATACGACGCGCCGACGAAGAACAGGTCCGAATGCGCACCCGGCGCCGCCGGCGAACCGGTCGACACGCGCCGCCCGATCCAGCCCGCGCCGAGCCGCGCGCCGGCCGCCTGCGCATAGGCGCTCACGTGCGTGCGCGCATCCTTGCCGCCGCTGCTCGTGAACGGCACCGGCGCGACGCCGTCGAAGAAGTTCGCGGCCGCGCCCGTGCCGCCGCGCTGCTCCTCGTACGACGCCGCCGCGCCGAAATACGCGCTGTCGTACTTGAGCATCACCGACCAGTTGCGGCACTGGACGGCGTCGCCCGGCACCTGTCCCGCGCACGTGCCCTGCCCCGGCGAGTTGCCGGTGCCGGCGCCGTCGCGCCCGAACGAGTACGCGGCGCCGAGCGTCACGCCGCGATACGTGCCGACGTAGGTCACGGCGTTGTCCGCGCGGCCGTTCGGCACGTAGGCGTCGAACGAGCCGAGCCCGTAGATGTCGGGGCCGATGATGTCGGCGCCCTGCAGCGCGAGATAGGTCATCGTGTACTGGCGGCCGAAGGCCAGCGTGCCGAAGCCGCTCTTCAGCCCGACGAACGCCTGGCGCCCGAACAGCCGGCCGCCCTGGCCGAGATCGCCGCCGCGCACGTTGAAGCCGCTTTCCAGCGTGAACACCGCCTGATAGCCGCCGCCGAGATCCTCCGTGCCGCGCAGCCCCCAGCGCGACGGCAGTTCGCCGGTCACGCCGGGCATGCGCACGACGTGATCGCCGGCCGCGTTCGCGTGCGACACGAACTCGACGCCCGTATCGATGATTCCGTACAGCGTCACGCTCGACTGCGCGTGGGCGCCGGACGCGGCGAGCGCGCATGCGCCGGCCGCCAGCAAGGCTTTGGTGTGCTTCATGTCGATTGTCTCCATACCTGCGTCGAATTCGCGCTCTGACGGCGCTCGTGGTTGAAAGTGGAAAGCCTCAGTCCTGCGCGGCCGGGCGCCGGATCAGCACCAGCGCGGCGATGGCGGCCACCAGCGTGACCGGGATGCTCGCGCCGATCACGACCGACGCGCTGCGGCCCATCGCGAGCAGCTGGGCGGCGGCGAGCGGCCCGACGACCGAACCGAGCCGGCCGACGGCCACCGCGGAACCGACGCCGGTGCCGCGCATCGCGGTCGGGTAGTAGATCGCGGCGAGCGCATAGAGCACCGACTGGCCGCCGACGACGAACATCCCGGCCGCGAACGCGGCCACGGACAGCCACAGCAGCCCCGGCGCGATCGCCAGCGCCGCGAGCGACAGCACGATTCCCGCATACATGCCGCCGACCACGCGCGACGGGCGCAGCCGATCCATCGACATGCCGATGCCGAGCACGCCGAGGCCGCTGCCGATGTTGAAGAAGATCTGCACGATGCCGGCCTGACTGCGCGCGAGGCCCTTCGCGGCCATCAGCGACGGCAGCCAGTTCAGCAGGAAATACAGCACGATCAGCGTGCAGAAGTAGCTGAGCCACAGCGCGAGCGTCGTGCCGGTGCGCGCGCCGCCGAACAGCGTGTGCCCGACCGTCGGACGCGCGGCGCCCGAGGCGCTGACGTCGAGGAACGCGCGCGATTCCGGCAGCAGCGCGATCAGCACCGGCGCGAGCAGCAGCGGCCCGACGCCGCCGACGTAGAAGATGTGCCGCCATTCGGCGTCGCCGGCGAGCAGCACGCCGATCAGCGACGCGATCACGCCGCCGAACGGAATCCCGCAGTACATCACGGCGACCGCGCTGCTGCGCGAGCGCGGCTCGACCGATTCGGACGACAAAGCGATCAGGTTCGGCATCGCGCCGCCGAGGCCGAGGCCCGTGAGCGCGCGCACCGCGACCAGCATCGCGAAGCCCGACACCTGCGCGGTCGCGATCGACAGCAGCCCGAACAGGCACACGGACGCGATCAGCACCTGCTTGCGGCCGATGCGGTCGGCGAGCCAGCCGCCGAGCATCGCGCCCGGCAGCAGGCCGAACGTGCCCGCGCTGAACGCGAGCCCCATCTGCGAAACCGACAACCCGAATTCGTGGGCCATGCGCGGCGCGGCGACGCCGACCGACTGCAGGTCGAGCCCTTCGAGCAACGCGATCGCGAAACACAGGCCGAGCGTCGTCGCGACGGCCGGCCTTGCGGCAACGGAAGTGTCCATGTCGTCTCCAAACCGCGCGGCATGCCGGAAGGCAGCCGCGGCGTCCTTGCTTGTTATGGTGGTCGGGCCGCGCTAATTTATCAGGTAGCCTGATTAACAGCCCGAAATAAAATCCCGTCGGGGACGCGATGATTTAATAACAGGTAACCTGATATTTCAAGTGCAGCGAGCGCGGTGTTAACCCGCAACGCAGCGGGAATCAAAGCCGCGTTGCATCGTGTTGCGGTGCGATGTGGGCAGCGGTGGGGTTGAGGGACGGGAAACTGCGAGGGGCAGGGGTAACGCGAGGGCGAGCGCGAGGGAAGCGGAGGCGATAGCGGTAGCGGTAGCGGCAGCGGTAAGAACAAGCGCCACGACGCGGCAACGGCTACGGCGGCCACGGCCGCCGTAGCCGCCGCGATACTCAGTCGCGCAAATTACGCACGAACAGTTCGAGCGTGCGCTGCACCTGCGCGACGTCGTCGCTGCTCACGTCGTCGCCGAGCATCCGGCGTTCGAGCGGCCGCAGCACCTGTTCGCATTCGCGCAGGATCGCCGAGCCGGCGTCGGTGAGGCGCAGCAGGATCACGCGACCATGGCTCGGATCGGCCTCGCGCGTCACGAAGCCGCGCGCGGCCATCGCGACCATCACCTCGTTCGCGGATTGCGGCGTGATGAACGAGCGCACCGCGAGCTGCGCATTGGACAGCGCGCCGCGCACCTCCAGCACCGACAACGCCGTGTACTGCGCGAGCGTCACGCCGAGCGGCGCGAGTGCATCGCTCATCTGGCGGCGCAGCAGCCGGTCGAGATTGCCGATCAGATAGGTGAGCCGCTGCTGCGCACGCATGCGCGGCCTGGCTTCGGTGGCGCGGGCCGTGCGCTTCGCGCCGGCCGGTTTGACGGGTGTCGAACTCATGAACGTGTCGGTAGGAGAATCGCGGGCCATCTTACCTCACCGGGGCGGCGTGACGGTCCGAGGATGCGCGGCTCGTCGATGCGCTGCGCGACGACCCGGCGCTCGCACGCTATCACTGGCTGCCGACGGTACGCGGCGACCTGCGCGCGAAGCTCGGCCGCGCCGCGGAGGCGACGCGCAACGCGCGCGAAAGGGCATTGCCGCTCGGACGCGTGGCCGATGCATGACCTGCGGTGGCGGATGCGGCACGTCGCGCGCGCGGGCCGCCTGCGCATGGCTGCGGCCAGCGGGCAACAGTCCGTGACAGGTGAAGCGGCGCGCCAGATTCAGACGCTCCACCCGGGACGTCCGAACGCGACGGCAACGACAACGGCGACTGCACCATGCCGCTGCGTGCGCCGTGCGGATGGCCCCGAAGCTCACCCACGAATCCCCCGCGCACCGACCCACAGGCACCCCGTCCCCGCCGCCGCCTCGCTCACCTTGGGCACACGGCAACGCAACGAGCCCCTACCCGGCCATAGCCGCCATACCCGGCAGCCCCGCGCGCAAGCCGGCATCGACCAACTCGAGCCGATGCGTGAATGCCGCGAGCGGATAGTCGAAGAAGTACCCACCGACCTCGCGCTTGTCCGCACGAAACGGATCGTCCGCCGCCCCCACACCGACGATGCGCAGCGTGCGCGCCCACGCGAACGCGAGCAGCAGCCAGCCGAGCAGCGCGAGATAGTCGTCCGCGACGCGGTACGGCAGCTCGGGATCGCCGTCGCTCGCGTCGAGCAGCGCCGCGCTCACGCGCTCGACCTCCGCGCACAACGCGGCCACCCGCGTGCCGGCGGCGCGCGTGAGCGGGTCCGCAGGCGCGTCGCTGCACGCGGCCGCTTCCGCGCGAATTCGCGCCAGCAACGCGCCGAGCGCGTCGCCGCGATCGCCGAGCACCTTGCGCACCAGCAGATCTATCGCCTGAATCTCGTTGGTGCCCTCATACAGCATCGACACGCGGCAATCGCGCAGCGTCTGCTCGATCCCGTATTCGTGCACGTAGCCGTAGCCGCCGAACACCTGCAGCGCATTCGACGCGGTCGCGAAGCCGTTCGCCGTGAAGAACGCCTTCGCGACCGGCGTGAGCAACGACGCGAGCTTCGTCGCCGCGTCTCGCGCCGACGCGTCCGGGTCGTGCGCGGCGACGTCGAGCCAGTGCGCGATCCAGTAGCCGATCGCACGCTCGCCTTCGACCGTCGCACGCGCATCGAGCAGGATGCGGCGGATCGCCGGGTGTTGCGCGATCGACGCCGCGCGGCCCTGCACGCGTTCGCCCGCATACGCGGACGCAGCCTGCCACGCGCTGTGCGCGTGCCCGACGCCCTGCATCGCGACCTGCAGGCGCGCCGCGTTCATCATCACGAACATCGCGGCCAGCCCGCGATGCGCGTCGCCGACGAGCCAGCCGAGCGCCGCGTCGAAGCGCATCGTGCAGGTCGGGCTCGCCTTCAGCCCCATCTTGTGCTCGATGCCGTCGCACCAGATGCCGTTGCGCACGCGCCCGCCCGCCGCGTCGAGCCACTTCGGCACGACGAACAGCGACAGCCCCTTCGTGCCGGCCGGCGCATCGGGCAGCCGCGCGAGCACCAGATGCACGATGTTCTCGGTCAGATCGTGGTCGCCGCCGGTGATGAACAGCTTGCTGCCGCTGATGCGGTAGCCGTCGCCGGTCGGGTCCGGCGCCGCGCGCGTGCGCAGCAGCCCGAGATCGCTGCCCGCCTGAGGCTCGGTGATGCACATCGTCGTCAGCCATGCGCCGCTGGCGATCTTCGGCAGGATGTCGCGCTTCACGCGCGCGCAGCCGTGCGCGCTCACGCAGGCCACCGCGCCGTGCGTGAGCCCCGGCGACATCAGCCACGCGTGGTTCGCGCCCGCGAGCATCTCCTGCACCGCGACGTCGAGCAGATGCGGCAGCCCCTGGCCGCCGCACGCCGGGTCGAGCGCGAGCGTCGGCCAGCCGGCCGCGACGTAGTCGCGATACGCGTCGCGAAAGCCGGCCGGCATCGTCACGTCGGCGCCGTCGAAACGGCAGCCTTCGACGTCGCCGCTCGCATCGAGCGGCGCGATCCGTTCGGCGACGAAGCGCGCGGCTTCGTCGAGCACCTGCTCGGCGACGCTTACGTCGAGATCGGCCCAGTCCGGCACGCGGCGCCACAGCGCCGGCGCATCGAGCCATTCGCCGATCACGAACAGCATGTCGCGCACCGGCGCGCGATAGGTGGCGCTCATCGTGCGCCCCTCATGCGCGGCGCGGCGCGCTGGCGACGATCACGCCCGCGTCGGCCGCATCCGGCCCGTACATCGCGTCGACCACCGCCGCGCGATGCGCGAGCACCGCGCGCTGGTTGATCGAACCCTTGTCGGTGATCTCGCCGAGATCGAGCGACGGCGGCGTGTCGAGCACGCACAGCCGCGTGACGAAGCTCGCGCTGCCGGTCGCATCGCGGTTCAGCCGCGCGAGCAAGTCCGCGAAGAACGCGCGCACCGCGCTCGCCTGCAGCACGGTGCGAATGTCCGCGTCCGCCGCCGCGCCGGCCAGGCGGCGACAATCGTCGATGCGCGGGAAGATCATCACGCCGACGTCGTCGCGGTTCATTCCGGTGATCACCGCGTCCTGCACGTACGGCGCGCCGTTCGACACGATGCGCGCGCGCATCGGCCCGACGCTCACGAACGTGCCCGACGACAGCTTGAAGTCCTCCGCGATGCGCCCGTCGAACATCAGGCCGATCTCCGGGCGCGCGGGATCGACGAAGCGCACCGCGTCGCCGCTGCGGTAATAGCCTTCGTCGTCGAACACTTCGCGCGCGTCGTCGCCGCTCGCGCGCCAGTAGCCGGCCATCACGTTCGGCCCGCGAAAGCGCGCTTCGAGCTTGCCGTCGACCGGCACCAGCTTCGCGTCGCAGCCGGGCGCGGGCAGGCCGATGTAGCCGGCGCCCGACATCGGCCCGGTCGTGAACATGCACGACGGTGCGGCTTCGGTCATCCCGAGGCCCGCCATGATGCGGATACGCTCGCCGCAGTGCGCGAGCGTCACGCGCTCGAGCCGGTCCCACGCCGCCTGCGACAGCCCCGCGCCCGCGAAGAAGTACATCCGGACGCGCGAGAAGAACGTGTCGCGCAGCGCGGCGTCGGTCTCGAGCGCGGCCGAGAGCTCCTCCCAGCCTTTCGGCACGTTGAAGTACACGGTCGGCGCGATCTCGCGCAGGTTGCGCAGCGTCTCGGCGAACTTGCCGGCGACCGGCTTGCCGTCGTCGATGTACAGCGTGCCGCCGTTGTACAGCGCGATGCCGACGTTGTGGCTGCCGCCGAACGTGTGATTCCACGGCAGCCAGTCGACCAGCACCGGCGGCTCCAGCCCGAATTGCGGGAAGGTTTCGAGCAGCATCTGCTGGTTGCTGCACAGCATCCGGTGCGTGGTGGGCACCGCCTTCGGCAGCCGCGTCGATCCCGACGTGAAGAGGAATTTCGCGATCGTGTCGCCGGTGACCGCGTCGTGCGCGGCATCGACGCCCGCCGGCCGCGTGTCGAGCAGCGTCGAGAACCGCGTGACGCCGTCCATCCCGTCGGGCGCGGTCACGACCACGCGCTCCACGTCGCTCGGCACCGCGGCGTCGAGCGCGGCGCGGAAGGCCGCGCCGTCCGACGCGAACACGAGCCCCGGCGTCAGCAGCGCGAGCGCATGGCGCAGCTTGCCGTAATCGCTCGACACGAGCGAATACGCGGGCGACAGCGGCGCATGCGGAATGCCGGCCCACATCGCGCCGAACGCGAGCTGCAGATGCTCGAGGTCGTTGCCGGACAGGATCGCGATCGGCCGCTCGGCCGACAGCCCGCGATCGAGCAGCGCCTGGCCGATCGCGCGGGCGCGCTCGAGCATCTGCGCATAGCTGATGCCGATCCACGCGCCGTCGGGGCCGCGCCGCGCGACCAGCCAGCGGTCCGGGTGCGCCTGCGCGCCGCTGACGAGCCGGTCGGTGAGCCGGCGCGGATACGCGCCGAGCGCGCTCGCCGCGCGCAAGGTCCAGCAGCCGTCGCGTTGCGCGATCTCCGGCGGCGCCGTGCCGATCGCCACGGGGCGATAGCCGGCGGGGACGGGCTGCACGACGGCCGCGTCGCGCAGTTGGGGTCGTTCCGCATCCACGTTCTGTCTCCGTTCGACTCCGCCCGGCGCGCTCGCGCATGCGGGCGGAGACTTCGTTGTGTCGTTATAGAGTGGCGGCGCCGCGGCGCCGGGTGCTGCTCAAATCGGGTAATGGCGCGGCGTGGTCTGGACGGTGATCCAGCGCAGGTCGGTGAACTCGGCGATCGACGCCTTGCTGCCGAACCGGCCGTAGCCGCTCGCCTTCACGCCGCCGAACGGCATCTGCGCCTCGTCGTGCACGGTCGGCCCGTTGATGTGGCAGATGCCCGATTCGATCCGCTTCGCGAGCTGCATCGCGCGCGCGATGTCGCGGCTGAACACCGCGGCCGACAAACCGTATTCGCTGTCGTTGGCGGCCGCGAGCGCCGCTTCGTCGCCGTCGACGCGCTGCACGGTCACCACCGGCCCGAACGATTCGTCGGCGTAGAGCTGCATCTCGCGCGTGACGCCGTCGACGATGGTCGGCTGCATCACCGCGCCGTCGACCTCGCAGCCGAGCGGCAGCGCGGCGCCGTGCGCGTGCGCATCGGCGACCATCGCGGCGATCCGCTGCGCGGCCGCCGCGCTTTCCAGCGTGCCGAGCACGACGCCCGGCGCGGCCGGGTTGCCGGCCTTCAGCGTGCGCGCCTTGGCGACCAGCCGTGCGACGAACGCATCGGCGACCTTGCGATCGACGATCACGCGCTCGGTCGACATGCAGATCTGCCCCTGGTTGAAGAACGCGCCGAACGCGACCGCATCGACCGCCGCGTCGAGATCGGCGTCGTCGAGCACGAGCACGGGCGCCTTGCCGCCGAGTTCGAGCAGCGCCGGCTTCAGGTGCTGCGCGGCGAGCGTCGCGACGATCCGGCCCACGCGCGTCGAGCCAGTGAAGTTCACGCGCCGCACGGCCGGGTTCGCGATCAGCCGCTCGACGATCGCCGGCGCATCCTGCGGCGCGTGCGTGATCACGTTGACGACGCCGTCGCCGAGCCCCGCGTCGTGCAGCACGCTGCCGATCAGCCGGTGCACGCCCGGACATCCTTCGGAGGCCTTCAGCACGACCGTATTGCCGCACGCGAGCGGCATCGCGAGAGCACGCGTCGCGAGGATCACCGGCGCATTCCACGGCGCGATCCCGAGCACCACGCCGCACGGCTGGCGCACGGCCATCGCGATGCTGCCCGGCACGTCGGACGGAATCACCGCGCCGTCGATCTGCGTCGTCATCGCGGCGGCCTCGCGCAGCATGTTGGCGGCGAGCATCACGTTGAAGCCGTACCAGTTCGCCATCGCGCCGGTTTCCGCGCGGCCGGTCTCGATGAATTCGCCGGCGCGCGCGTCCATCCGGTCGGCCGCTGCCAGCAGCCGGCGGCGGCGCTCGGTCGGCGCCAGCGCCGCCCACGCCGGGAACGCGCGCGCGGCGGCCGCGACGGCGGCGTCCGCATCGGCGAGCGTCGCCGCGGCCGCGCGCGACGCGACCTGCCCGGTCGCCGGATCGATGCGGTCGAACGTCCCGCCGTCCGACGCGCCGCGCGACACGCCGTCGATCAACAAACTCACTTCGTGCATTTCGGTGTCTCCTCTCAGGTCTGGCCGCGCGCGTCAGCGCTTGTACGCCTGCAGGCCCGGCTTGATGCTCTTGTCGTCGAGGAACTGCTTGAGGCCCTGCTCGCGCCCGCCTTCCGGGTCGCGATAGTTGGCCTGGTCGAGCTTCGCGTACAGGTAGTCCTCGTTCTGCTCCCAGGTCAGCTCGCGGCAGCGCTTGAAGCCGTGCTTCGCGTTGCGGATCACGACCGGATTCTTGTCGAGCAGCTTCGCCGCGAGCGCGAGCACTTCGTCACGCAGCTGCGCGCGCGGCACGCTCTTGTTGACGAGCCCCATCCGCGCGGCCTGCTGGCCGGTGAACGTATCGCCGGTCATGATGTAGTAGAGCGCCTCGCGATGCCCGACGGTGTCCGCCATCGCCTTGCTGACGAGGTTGCCCGGCGGGATGCCCCAGTTGATTTCCGACAGCCCGAACACCGCCTCGTCGGCCGCGATCGCGAGGTCGCAGGCGACCAGCGGCGAGAATCCGCCGCCGAAGCACCAGCCGTTGACCATCGCGATCGTCGGCTTCGCGTACATGCGCAGCAATTGCCACTGCCAGCGGCTCGCGTCGCGGCGAATCTTCTCCTGCAGGATTTCCGGGCCCGCGTCGATCTCGCGGAAGTACTCCTTCAGGTCCATCCCGGCCGTCCATGCATCGCCTTCGCCGGTCAGCACCAGCACCTGCGCGTCGGCGTCGAGCTCGATCGCCTCGAGCACGTCGATCATCTCCGTGTTCAGCGTCGGGCTCATCGCGTTGCGCTTTTCCGGACGGTTCAGCGTCACCCATGCGATGCCGCCCGCGACCTCGACCTTCACCGTTTTCCAGCGCCCTTCGTAACCCATCTTCGTTCTCCAATGACAGTGCCGCCCCGTGCGACTCGCAACCAATTTACTATCAGGTAACCTGATATGTAAAGTAGAATGGAAGCGGCTCGGGACAAACCCCTAAACGGGCGCGCAAGGCAGTTTTGGCGCGGCGCCGGCCGGCCGCTCACGACATGAGGAGACACGCTTGGACATCGACAACCTGATCGCCATCGACACGCACGTGCACGCCGAAGTGTCGTGCTGCCAGCCGCCGGACCTGTTCGCGAAGGCGTTCGACGACGCGGCCGACAAGTATTTCGGCACGGTGCTGAAGCAGGGCCGCCGGCCGACGATTCCGGAGACGATCGCGTATTACCGCGAGCGCCGGATCGGCTTCGTGATGTTCACCGTCGATTGCGAGAGCAACATCGGGCGGCGGCGCATTCCGAACGAGGAGATCGCGCAATTCGCGCAGGACAACGCGGACGTGATGATCGCGTTCGCGAGCATCGACCCGCACAAGGGCCGCCTCGGCGCGCGCGAGGCGCGCCGGCTGATCGAGGAACACGGCGTGCGCGGCTTCAAGTTCCATCCGACGATGCAGGGATGCTTTCCGAACGACCGGCTCGCGTATCCGGTCTACGAGGTGATCGCCGAATACGGGCTGCCGGCCGTGTTCCACAGCGGGCATTCGGGAATGGGGTCGGGGATGCGCGGCGGCGGCGGGCTGCGTCTGAAGTATTCCGAACCGATCCATCTCGACGACGTCGCCGCCGACTTCCCCGACATGAAGATCGTGATCGCGCACCCGTCGTGGCCGTGGCAGGAACAGGCGCTGTCGATCGCGCTGCACAAGCCGAACGTGTACATCGACCTGTCCGGCTGGTCGCCGAAGTATTTCTCGCCGGAACTCGTCAAATACGCGAACACGTTGCTCAGGCACAAGGTGCTGTTCGCGTCCGATTTCCCGCTGATCCGGCCGGACCGCTGGCTGGAAGACTTTCACGGCGCCGGATTCCGGCCCGACGTGCATCCGCTGATCCTGAAGGACAACGCGGTCGCGCTGCTGGCGCTGCGTCAGGAAGCGGCGCAGGCGTGACGCGGCACGCCGCGCCCGGCCGCGCTCAGCGCGCGCGCTTGCCCGCGAAGCGTGCGGTCGGCAGCCCCGCGTAGCGCGTCGCGGCGACGAACACGCCGCCGGCTGCGGCATCGTCGGCGAGCGCCGCGTCGTCGAGCCCGACGCGCGCGCTGGTCACGTACAGCCGGCCTTCGCCGTCGAGCGCCGCGCAGCTCGGCTGCGCGGTCGGCACGGCGACGCGGTCGGTCTCGACGCCGTCCGGCCCGTAGCGCACCACGCGCCTGCCGCCCCACTGCGCGTTCCACAGCCCGCCGTCGCGGTCGACCGTCGAGCCGTCAGGATCGCCGTGCGCATCGGTCAGCCGCGCGAAACCGCGCACGTTGGCCACGTCGCCGCCCGCGCGGTAATCGCAGACGAAGATCTCGCGCACCAGCGAATCGCAGAAGTACATCTTCGCGCCGTCCGGCGAGAACGCGATGCTGTTCGCGATCGCCGCGGCCGGCAACGCGAGCCGTTCGAGCGTGAGATCGGCATTGAGCCGGTAGAACCCGCCGAGCGCGCGCGGCGGCTCGCCGCCCTCGTCCTTCATGCCGAACACGAACGCACCGAAAGGATCGCAGCGGCCGTCGTTCAGCCGCGTCGGCAGATCGGGCTCGACGTCGACGATCCGCGTGAACGTGCCGCTGCGCAGATCGAAGAACGCGAGATGGGTCGCGAGCCCGACCAGCAGCACGTCGGGCTCCTGCGTGAGCGCGAAGCACGCGAGCCGTTCGGGCATCGGCCACTGCACGAGCTCGGAGCCGTCCGCGCGGCAGCGCCACAGCCGCGCGCCTTCGATGTCCGTCCAGTACAGCGCGTGCGTCGCGTCGCACCACGTCGCGCCTTCGCCGAGCGTATTGCGGCTGTCCACCAGCAGCTGGGCCGCCGCGCCCGGATGAGTCTGTTGCATGCCGTCTCCCGATATCTGTCTCGTTCGCAGGCGGCCGCGCGTTCGCGTCGGTCACATCTTCATCGCGCGCCGCTGGTTGCGACGATACTGGTCGAACAGCACCGCGAGCAACAGAATTCCGCCGCGTATCAGATATTGGTAAAAGGTCGGCACGTTCAGCAGGCTCATCGCGTCCTGCACCGAGCCCATGATCAGCACGCCGACCAGCACGCCGGAGATCGTCGCGACGCCGCCCGTCAGCGACACGCCGCCGAGCACGCACGCGGAGATCACGCCCAGTTCGAGGCCGACCGACGTTTTCGGGTCGCCGAGGCTCATCCGCGACGCGAGCATCACGCCGGCGAAGCCGGTCACGAGCCCCTGCAGCACGAACACCATGATCTTGATGCGCATCACCGGCAGCCCGGCGAGCAGCGCGGCCTCGCCGTTGCCGCCGACGGCCAGCACGTTCTTGCCGAACACCGTCTTGCGCAGCAGGAAGCCGAACGCGACGAAGCCGACGATGTTGCTCCAGATCGGATACGAGATGCCGAGGAACGAGCCGCCGCCGAGATCGAAGAAGCGCTCCTCGGAGATCATCACCGCATCGCCGTTCGACGTGATGAACGCGAGGCCGCGCACGACCTCCATCATCGCGAGCGTGACGATCAGCGAGTTGATGCGCCAGCGCGCGATCAGCACGCCGTTGACGAGCCCGACCGCGCCGCCCGCGAGCACGCCGGCCACGACGCCGAGCACGACGCTGTGCGTCGCGGTGATGAGCGTCGAGGCGACGACGCCCGAGAACGCGACGATCGACGCGACCGACAGGTCGACTTCGCCGAGCGCGAGCACGAACATCATCGTCACCGCGATCGAGCCGATCAGCGTGACCGACAGCAGCAGGCCCTGGATGTTGCGCGGCGTGAGGAAGTCCGGCACGGTCGCGGACAGCACCGCGAACAGCACGATGAACACCATCATGATGCCGGAGCGGTTGATCAATTGCCACGCGCCGCCGCGCGCGCGCGGCGGTACGGCCGCGGCCGCGGAATCGGGGGACGGAGAACTACGTTGGGGTTGCATTGCCTGGCTCATATCGATTGCTTCCGGTTGACTGCGGGCTAGGGCCTGTTCACGCCAATAACGGGCTTGCGCCGGCCCCACGACCGAATTTTTTCCAAACAGGCCCTAGCGCGGCAGCGCGAGCTTGATCAGCGTGTCGGGCGTGGCCTGCGCCTTCGCGACCTCGCCCGCGATGCGCCCTTCCTTCATCACGATGATGCGGTCCGCCACGCCGATCACTTCGGCGAGATCGCTCGACACGATGATCACGGTGCGGCCCGCTTCCGCGAGTTCGTAAAACAGGTTGTAGATTTCGGCGCGCGCGCCGACGTCGATGCCGCGCGTCGGCTCGTCCATCAGGAACACGTCGATGCGCTCGGCCAGCCAGCGCGCGAGCACGACCTTCTGCTGGTTGCCGCCCGACAGCGCGCCGATCGGCGTGTCGCCGTCGCGCGTCTTGATCGCGAGCCGCTCGATGTACTTCTGCGCGAGCTCACGCTCGCGCCGCCCGTCGAGCAGCATGCGCGCCGGGCTGAAGTGGCGGCGCGCGCTGATGTTCAGGTTGTCGGCCACCGACGCGATCGCGACGATGCCCTCGTGCTTGCGGTCCTCCGGGCACAGCGCGATGCCGGCGCGCACCGCGTCGCGCGGGCTCCTGAACGCGACGCGCGCGCCGCCCAGCTCGACGTGCCCGCCGGTCGGACGCACGGCGCCGTACAGCAGCTTCATCAGCTCCGAGCGGCCTGCGCCGACCAGCCCGAAGAAGCCGACGATCTCGCCGCGCCGCGCGGCGAACGACACCGGCTCGGACAGGCCGGGGCCGGTCAATGCCTTCGCCTCGATCATCACGTCGCCGGCCGCGCGCGGCCGGTAGCCGTAGACGTCCTCGATCGAGCGGCCGACCATGCAGCCGATCAGCCGGTCGCGGTCGAGATCGGCGACCGACTCGAACGTCTCGATCCGCCGGCCGTCGCGGAACACCGTCACGCGATCGCACAGCGCGTCGACCTCCTCCATCCGGTGCGTCACGTAGATGATCGCGCGGCCCTGCTCGCGCAGCGAGCGGATGATGCGGAACAGCTGCGTCGTCTCGCGCGCCGACAGCGAGCTGGTCGGTTCGTCGAATGCGATCACGCGCGCGTCGCGCATCAGCGCCTTGCCGATCTCGATCATCTGGCGCTGGCCGATCGACAGGTACTTCACCGGGATGTCGGGATCGATGTGCTCGCCGAGCCGCTCCAGCGCGTCGAGCGCGCGCACGGCGAGCGCGCGTTCGTCGACCACGCCGAGCCGGCTCGGCAGCTGGCCGAGCATCAGGTTTTCCGCGACCGTCAGCTCCGGCACCAGGTGCAGTTCCTGATAGATGATCGCGATGCCGGCCTCGAGCGCCGCGCGCGTCGACACGAAACGCTGCTCGGTGCCGTTCAGCGTCAACGTGCCGGCCTGCGGCTGGTTCACGCCGGACAGCACCTTCAGCAGCGTCGACTTGCCGGCGCCGTTCTCGCCCATCAGCCCGTGCACCTCGCCCGCGCGCACCGCCAGCGACACGCCGTCGAGCGCGCGCACGCCCGGGAACGTCACCGTGATGCCGTCGAGCGCGAGCAGCGCGCCGCCGGCAGGCGGCGTCGCGGCGCCGGGCGTGGCCGCGGCGCCGTTGCCGGGCGCGGCCGTGATCGTCTGCATCGTCATCGCGTCGTCGCCCCGCACGCTCAGATGCCCAGCTCGGCGCGCACGGCCTGCCAGTTCGCGCGCGTCATCAGCTTGCCGCTCGTCTGCGTGTCGGCCGGCGGCATCTTGCCGTTGCGGATCCAGTCGACGAGGTTCTGCGTGCTGTCCTTGCCGTGGTTCGTCGAGCTGACCGCGATCGTCCCGTAGAAGCCGGTCGGCTCCTTCTTCTGGAACTCGGCGAACGCCTCGCCCGCACCGTTGATGCCGACGCCGATCACGTCCGCGGCCGGGATGTGCAGCTGTTCGGTCGCGCGCACCGCGCCGAGCACGGTCTCCTCGTTGAGCGCATAGACGACCCATTTCTTCACGTTCGGATGGCGCGCGAGCACCGGCGCGGCCGCGCTGAAGCCGCCTTCGTCGTCGGTCGTCTTCTGCGGCGCGTCGAAGATGTTCTCCTTGCGGAAGCCGTTCGCGAGCAGCGCCTGCGTCGCGCCGTCGGTGCGTAGCTTGGCGGTCGGCAGCTCGTAGTTGGTGATGCGCAGCGCGCCGACTTCCTCGGGCTTCCAGCCGCGCCGCTTCATCTCGTCGGCGATCGCCTGGCCGACCTGGTTGCCGATCTTGGTCGCCGACATGCCGAGGTGCGGCACGTTCGGCAGCGGCTTGCCGGTCGAGTCGACGAGCTGGTCGTCGACCGTCACGAACTTCATGTTGTAGCGCTTCGCGCGCGCGGCGATCGCCGGCCCGAGGCGCACGTCCGGCGCGCAGATCACGAAGCCCTGCGCGCCCTGCGAGCCGAGGTTGTCGATCGCGGCCAGCACCTTCTCGCCGTCCGGCGTGCCGATCTTCACGACCGAGAAGTTCTCCTTCTGGCCGAGCGCGGCGGCCGCGTTCTGCTCGTTGATGAACCATGCCTGCTCGGGCATCTTCACCAGGAAGCCGATCTTCAACGGCGCGTCGGCGTGGGCGGCGCCCTGCATCCCGAGCGGCGCGATGCAAAGCGCGGCGAGCAGCGCGCGCAGGGTGTGTCGGCGAATCGTGCGGTTCATGCGTGTCTCCTTGTATTGGCTTGGGTCTTCAAGTTGCTTCGTGCGCGGCCGCGCGCAGGATGGCGCGCGCCGGCACGGGTTCAGCGGCCGAACGCGTCGGTGCCGACGCGTCGCCCGAACAGGAACGCGTCGGCGACGAGCCGCAACGGCCGCGCGTCGACGTCGCTTGCACCGCGGGCGATCAGCGCGTGGAACTGCGCATACAGCGCCGCATATTCACGCTGCGGCCCGAGTTCGACCGGCTCGCCGGCGATCGACAGTTGCGCGCCGCCGCGGCTGATCGCGAGCACGCCGTCGGACGTGTCGACCGCGATCTCCCACTGCTCGACGGGGCCGTGCCGCCAGTCGAATTCGGCGTGGACGGGCACGCCGTCCGTATCGGCGCAATCGAGCTCGGCCGCGATCGGCATCTGCGCGTCGCTCGGCACGTACAGCGTCGCCTCGCGCAGCACCAGCTCGCGCGGCAGGATCCGCGTGACGATCGACAGCGCGTTGATGCCGGGGTCGAACACGCCGAGGCCGCCCGGCTCCCAGATCCATTGCTGGCCCGGGTGCCAGCGCCGCACGTCCTCCTTCCAGCGCACCTGCACCGCGCGGATCGTGCGCGTCGCGAGCCACGCGCGCGCCGGTTCGACGGCGCTCGCGCAGCGCGAGTGCCAGGTCGCGAACAGCGTGAGGCCGCGCTCGCGCGCGAGCGCGTCGAGTGCGGCCACTTCGCCGAGCGTCGCGCCCGGCGGCTTCTCGAGCATCACGTGCTTGCCGGCTTCGAGCGCCGCGCGCGCCTGCCCGTAGCGCACCTGCGGCGGCGCGCACAGCGACACCGCGTCGAGTTCCGGCTCGGCGGCCAGCAACGCGGGCAGGTCCTGATAGTTGCGCACGCCGTTGACTTCCGCATGACGGCTCGCGCACGCGGTCAGCGCGAACCCCGGCTCGGCGGCGATCGCCGGCAGATGCTGGTCGCGTGCGATCTTGCCGATCCCGACGACGCCCAGCGAAATCACCTTGCTCATCTGCGCTTCTCCTTTGCGGTTCGGTCAGTGCGCCCAGCGCAGCACGAGCGGATCGAGCCGGCGCGCGATCGCGATCAGTTCCGCGCGGGTGTCCGGATGCAGCTCGGGCATCGGATGGCGCGGCCGCTCGCATGCGATCACGCCGCCTTCCTTCATCAGCGCCTTGGCGGTCAGGATTCCGGACTGGCGGTTCTCGTGGTTGATCAGCGGCAGCCACGTCTGGTAATGCGCGAACGCTTCGTCGTGGCGGCCGTCGCGGAACGCTTCGAGGATCGGCCGGATGCCGTCCGGAAAGCCGCCGCCGGTCATCGCGCCGGTCGCGCCCGCGTGCAGGTCGGCGAGCAGCGTGATCGCCTCCTCGCCGTCCCACGGCCCTTCGATCGCGTCGCCGCCGAGCCGGATCAGTTCGCGCAGCTTGTTCGCGGCGCCCGGCGTTTCGATCTTGAAGTACGCGACCTGCTCGATCTCGCGCGCCATCCGCGCGAGCAACGGCGCGGACAGCACGGTGCCGCTCGCGGGGGCGTCCTGGATCATGATCGGGATGTCGATCGCATCGGACACGCGCGCGTAGAAGTCGAAGATCTGCGCTTCGGGCACGCGAAACGTCGCGCCGTGATACGGCGGCATCGCCATCACCATCGCCGCGCCGAGCTGCTGCGCGCGCAGGCTGCGCGCCGCACAGACCTGCGTGCCGTAGTGCGACGTCGTGACGATCACCGGCACGCGGCCGGCCACGTGTTCGAGGATGGTGCGCGTGAGCACGTCGCGCTCGTCATCGGTGATCGCGAACTGCTCGGAGAAGTTCGCGAGGATGCAGAGCCCGTCCGAGCCGGCGTCGATCATGAAATCGACCGCGCGCTTCTGGCTCGCGAGGTCGAGTTCGCCGGTGTCGGTAAACGTCGTCGGGACGACGGGGAAAATGCCGCGATAGCGCGGCGTGCTGCTCGATGTCATGGTTCGGTCCTGCGTCGGTCGAAGCGGCGGTCAGCCGCAAAACAATCCATTCATGATTCGCGGGCGAAGGCGCGCGCGGCCGGTTCGGGCGTGCGCAGCGCCGCGCGCACGACGAACGTCATCAGCACCGCGAACAGCAGCGTCGCCGCGAGAAAGTACAGGCCGGCCGCGAGGCTGCCGGTCGCCGCCTTGATCAGGCCGATGCCGTACGGCCCCGCGTAGCCGCCGAGATTCGCGAGCGAGTTGATCGCGGCGATACCGACCGCCGCGCTGGTGCCGCTCAGGAATTCGCCGGGCAGCGCCCACACGACCGCCTGGATCGAGTAGAGCGAGAACGCGGTCAGGCAGATGAACGCCAGCTGCAGCGCGGGCTGCCGCACCCATGCGCTCGCGGCCATCGTCAGCGCGGCCGCCGCCGATACGACGACGATGTGTCCGTAGCGCTCGCGCTTGCGGTCCGAGTGGCGCGGCACGATCAGCAGGCCGAGCACCGCGAACAGGTACGGCACCGCGGACAGCAGCCCGGTGGCCGCATCGCCTGCGCCGAATGCGTGGATGATCGTCGGCAGCCACAGCGACAGCCCGTAGATGCACAGCGGAAACGGCAGGAACAGCGCGGCGAGCAGCAGCACGCGGCGATCGCGCAATGCGGCGAGCGGGTTGCGGTGCGAATCGGGGCGATACGTGTCGCGGTCGGCGGCGAGCTGGTTCGCGATCCAGCGGCGCTCGACGTCGTTCAGCCAGCGCGCGTGCGCGGGCGACTCCGGCAGCAGCCGCAGCGTCGGCCACGTGAGCAGCACGGCCGGCAGGCCGCTGACGACGAACAGCGTCTGCCAGTCGGACAGGCCGAACAGCCCGTGCGTCGACAGCAGCCAGCCGGCGAGCGGGCCGGTCACGATGCCGGCGAGCGGCTGCGCGAGGACGAGCAGGCCGATCACGCGCGCCCGGTCGCGCATCGGGAACCATTGCGTGAGGAAGTACAGGATGCCGGGATAGAGGCCGGCTTCGGCTGCGCCGAGCAGGAAGCGCAGCACGTAGAAGCTGGTGGGGCCTTGCACGAGCGCCATCGCCATCGTGATCACGCCCCACGTCGCGAGGATGCGCGCGAACCACACGCGTGCGCCGAAGCGGCCGAGTGCGAGGTTGCTCGGCACTTCGCAGAGGAAGTAGCCGATGAAGAAGAGTCCGGCGCCGAGGCCGTACGCGGCGTCGCCGATGCCGACCGCCGCGTTCATGTGCAGCTTCGCGAAGCCGACGACCGTACGATCGACGTACGCGACCACGTAGATCAGCGCGAGGAATGGCACCAGCTTGCGCGTGAGCAGGCGGGTCAGGTGCCGCTCGTCGACGGCTGCCGGCGAATCGGACTGTTCCGCCGCGGGGTGCGCGGGCGTGTACTGCGTCGTCATCTTGTCTCCTGTCGGTCCACGTTGGCGCTTTAGCGCCTACGTGGACCCCATGCTTCGCGGTCGGTCCACGTTGGCGCTTCAGCGCTTACGTGGGCCCCATGCTTCGCGGTCGGTCCACGTTGGCGCTTCAGCGCTTACGTGGGCCCCATGCTTCGCGGTCGGTCCGCATTGGCGCTTTTGCTCGCACCGGGCGCATATCCCGATCTCCACCCGAACGCACCGCGCTCCTCATCCCTACGCCGCCACCCGCCGTTCAATGCGAATGGCTCGGCACGTCCGCGCCGCGCGTGCCGACCAGGAAGTCGAGGTCGCAGCCCTCGTCGGCCTGCAGCACGTGATCGATGTAAAGCCGCGCATACCCGCCCTTGCCGAGCTGCGCGGATACACCGGGCGCCGCCGTCGGATCGACGTCGGACAGCCGCCGCTGCAGTTCGTCATCCGTAATGTCCAGATGCAGCGTGCCGGCCTCGCAGTCGAGTTCGATCCAGTCGCCGTTGCGCACCGCCGCCAGCGGGCCGCCGGCCGCCGCTTCCGGCGCGACGTGCAGCACGACCGTGCCGTACGCGGTGCCGCTCATCCGCGCGTCCGAGATCCGCACCATGTCCTTCACGCCCTGACGCAGCAGCTTCGGCGGCAGCCCCATGTTGCCGACCTCGGCCATCCCCGGATACCCGCGCGGCCCGCAGTTCTTCAGCACCATCACCGAGCTGGCGTCCACGTCGAGCGATTCGTCGTTGATCGTCGCCTTGTAGTGCTCGAGGTTCTCGAACACCACCGCGCGACCGCGATGCTTGAGCAGCTCGGGGCTCGCCGCCGACGGCTTCAGCACCGCGCCGCGCGGCGCGAGATTGCCGCGCAGGATGCAGATGCCGCCGTCCGCGATCAGCGGCCGGTCGAGCGGACGGATCACCTCGTCGTCGTAGTTCGGCGCTTCGCGCACGTTGTCCCACAGCGACTTGCCGTTGACCGTCAGCGCGTCCGGATGCGGCAGCAGGCCGCCTTCGCCGAGCCGGCGCAGCACGGCCGGCAGGCCGCCCGCGTAATAGAACTCCTCCATCAGGAAGCGCCCGGACGGCATCAGGTCGACGATCGTCGGCGTGTCACGGCCGATGCGCATCCAGTCCTCGAGCTCCAGCGGCACGCCGATGCGGCCCGCGATCGCCTTCAGGTGGATCACCGCATTGGTCGAGCCGCCGATCGCCGCGTTGGCGCGGATCGCGTTCTCGAACGC
Source organism: Burkholderia sp. WP42 (assembly GCF_000745665.1). NCBI lineage: Bacteria > Pseudomonadati > Pseudomonadota > Betaproteobacteria > Burkholderiales > Burkholderiaceae > Burkholderia > Burkholderia sp. WP42. Next base: position 131,433 of record NZ_JQJT01000019.1, read on the forward strand.
GGCGCGCGTCAGCACCTTCGACAGCACGAGCCCTTCGAGCGCCATCTCGACGATGCGGATGCCCGACATGTGCGCGAGCACGTAGCGGCGCGAATCGACGGCCGGAATCGCCGCGTTGTGCGGCAGCGCGACGCCGAGCGCCTCGGCCATGCACGCCATCGTCGACGCGGTGCCCATCGTGTTGCAGGTGCCGGCCGAGCGCGACATCCCGGCCTCGGCCGACAGGAAGTGATGGAGGTCGATCTCGCCGGCCTTCAACGCTTCGTGCAGCTGCCACACGGCCGTGCCCGAGCCGATGTTCTTGCCCTCGAGCTTGCCGTTCAGCATCGGGCCGCCCGACACGACGATCGCCGGCACGTCGCAGCTCGCCGCGCCCATCAGCAGCGCCGGCGTGGTCTTGTCGCAGCCGGCGAGCAGCACGACCGCGTCGATCGGGTTGCCGCGGATGGCCTCTTCGACGTCCATCGATGCAAGATTGCGCGTGAGCATCGCGGACGGCCGCAGGTTCGATTCGCCGTTCGAGAACACCGGGAACTCGACCGGAAAGCCGCCCGCTTCGAAGACGCCGCGCTTCACGTGCTCGGCCAGCTTGCGGAAATGGGCGTTGCAGGGCGTCAGTTCAGACCATGTATTGCAGATGCCGATGATCGGCCGGCCGTCGAACTCGTGATCGGGGATGCCCTGGTTCTTCATCCAGCTTCGATACATGAAGCCGTTCTTGTCATTGGTGCCGAACCATTCGGTGGAGCGCAGCCTGGGTTTTGTTGCCGACATCGTCAGTCCTGTGGTGACGGGATACCGGCGCAGTCTAGGCAGAATTTTGATAACTCGCTAATGACGTTTTAGGCGATTACGATATCGATTCCGATATCGATATAAACCCGTACGATGACCGAAGCCAGCCCGTGGGGAAACCGCAATCGCCTGAAGACGCGCCAGTTGCTGCTGGTCGTCGCGCTCGCCGACGAAGGCAGCATTCACCGCGCGGCGGCCGCGCTGAGCATGACGCAGCCGGCCGCGTCGAAGCTGCTGCGCGAGCTCGAGGAGTCGATCGGCGCGGTGCTGTTCGAGCGGCTGCCGCGCGGGATGCGGCCGACGCTGTACGGCGACGCGCTGATCCGCCACGCGCGCGCCGCGCTCGGCAGCCTCGATCAGGCGCGCGAGGAGCTGGCCGCGCTGAAGGCCGGGCATCTCGGGCATGTCGCGGTGGGCGCGATCACGTCGCCGGGCCTGCGGCTGGTGCCGCCGGCCGTCGCGGCCGTGAAGGGCACGCACGCGAACGTGCGCGTGTCGGTCGCGATCGACACCAGCAATGCACTGCTCGAGCACCTCGCGCAGGATAAGCTGGACATCGTGCTGGGCCGGCTGTCGGCCGAGCACGACAAGCTGCATCTGCGGTACGAGCCGCTGACCGGCGAGCCCGTCGCCGCGGTCGTGCGGCCGGGCCATCCGCTGCTCGCGCAGGCGCCGCTGTCGCTCGCCGACGTGCAGCGCGCCGCGTGGGTCATGCCGCCGGCCGGCAGCGTGCTGCGCCATCGCTTCGAACTGGTGTTCCAGCGCGCGAGCCTCGCGCCGCCCGTGAACGTGGTCGAGACGGCCGCACTGCTGTTCATCACGCAGCTGATCGAGCAGAGCGACATGATCGCGGTGCTCGCCGAGGATGTCGCCACGTACTACGCGCGCCACGGGATCGTGTCGGTGCTGCCGCTGCAGATGGATTGCCGGATGGACGATTTCGGGATCATCACGCGCACCGACCGGCTGCCTTCGCCGGCCGTCGAGGTGATGGCCGATGCGCTTCGGGCAGCGGCGCGCGACGTGTATGGTGTCGCGCTCTGAGGTGGGGGAGCGGGTTGGCGGGGATGGCGGGCAGGTCGGCGGGCACGGGTGGCAGGCTTGCCGTGTCGCGCGCCGCCGTTACGCGTTACGCGTTACGCGGCCGCGGACTCGATCACCGGTTCGCAGCGGATCGGAAAGTCGACCGAGTTCGCGATATAGCACTTCGCATGCGCATCGTGATGCAGACGCGCCGCCAGCTCGCGATCGTCGCCCGCGCGGATCGTCACATGCGGATGCAGCACGATTTCGCTGAAACAACCGTGATCGGGGCCGTCGAGCATCGTTCCGTGCGCGTCGTCGAGATACGCGAGCACGCGGACGCCGGCCTCCGCGCAGAGATGCAGATACCAGAGCTTGTGGCACGCCGACGCCGACGCCACCAGCAGATCCTCGGGGTTCCAGCGCTGCGCGTCGCCGCGGAACGCAGGATCGGACGAGCCCGGAATGTCGGGCTTCGAACCCGCGCGAATCACGTGATCGCGGCCGTATTCGCGATACCCGGACGTGCCGCTGCCGCGGTTGCCGGTCCACTCCACAGCCACGCGGTACTTGTGTTCGCCATGCGCCATTTCGATCTCCTCGGTGACGGAACGTGAGGCCGCCATTGTGACACCGGAAGGCGGGTGATTCGGCGGGCGGGTGCGCGGGCGGTCACGATGGCGGGTTTAGGCTTCGTGAGCAGCCAGAGCGCGGGCATACCGCGGCCCTCGTGCGTCGTGCGTCGTGCGTCGTACGTCGGGCGTCGGGCTTCGGCTTCGGCTTCGGCTCAGCTCCGGCTCAGCTCCGGCTCGGCTCGGCTCGGCTCGGCTCGGCTCGGCTCGGCTCGGCTCGGCTCGGCTCGGCTCGGCTCGGCTCGGCTCGGCTCGGCTCGGCTTGGCTTGGCTTGGCTTGGCTCGGCTTCGTCCATCGGCTTCGGCTTCAGCCATCGACCTCCCCCATCCCCCTACTCATCCACCCGCCTCCCCGGCACCGCACCGGTCGTCCCGCGCACGACCAACCGCGGCGCCGACGCGATCCGCACGCGCGACCCGTCGTCGATCCGGCCGCCCGCCTCGCGCAACGTATTGAGCAACTCGACCGCGAGCGCCGCCGCCTCGGCGGTCGGAATCGCGACCGTCGTCAGCGTCGGCCGCGTGTCGCGCGCCAGGTGGATGTCGGTGATGCCGACGATCGACAGGTCGTCGGGCACGCGCCTGCCGCGATCGGCCGCCGCGTGCAGCGCGCCGATCGCGGGCAGATCGTTGGTCGCGACCAGCGCGGTCAACTCGGGATGCGCATCGAGCAGCCGGCCGGCCGCGCGCACGCCGCCTTCGATCGAATCGGGCTCGGCCGCGACGATCGACGCGTCGAGCCCCGCTTCGCGCATCACGTCGACGAAACCGTCGTAGCGCGCCGCCTGCACGCCGCTCGCCGAGCCGCCGACGATCACGCCGATCGCCCGATGCCCGAGCTCGACCAGATGCCGCGTCGCGATCCGCCCCGCCTCGCGGAAATCCACCGCCACGCACGGCAACCCGTCGGGCGGCGCATCGGGCCGCTCCCACAGACACAGCACGACCGGCACGCCGCGGCGCGCGACGTCGGCGAGGTCGGGCAGATGCAGGTTCGCGTTCGTCACCAGAATGCCCTCCGAAATCGTGCCGGCGATCTGGTCGAGATACGCGCGCCCCTGCAACGGATCTTCATTCGTGTTGCAGACGATCAGGAACTGCCCGTTGCGCCGCACCGCGCGCTCGACCGCCAGCGCGAACTCCGGATAGAACGGGTTCGCGATGCTCGACACCATCAGCGCGACCGTCGGAGCGCGCCCTTCGGCCAGCGCGCGCGCCGCCAGATGCGGCCGGTAGCCGAGCGCCTGCACGGCCTCGAGCACCCGCGCGCGCGTCGCTTCGCCGACCCGCCCGCGATCGCGCAGCACGTTCGACACCGTCGCGGCCGTCACGCCGGCGCGACGCGCCACTTCGTCGAGTGTCGCCATGATTTGCCCACTATATGAGAGGTGAATCCAGTATTTGCTTCGCTACCCGAAGCAGCGCACTATCGCCGCACACCCTGCCGCTCGACCGACGAGCGCGACTCGGCCGCGATCGCAATCGCCTATTTTTTTGATCGCGATGATTAAGCGCTTAAGCATCGATCGAAGCGCATTAAAACATGGAGCGGAGACAATGGCGAGCATCTCGATGCGTCGCGTGCAGAAGGCTTATGGCGAGCACGCGCCGGTCATACGCGACGTCGATCTGGACATCGGCGCGCACGAGTTCTGCGTGTTCCTGGGCCCGTCGGGCTGCGGCAAGTCGACGTTGCTGCGGATGATCGCGGGCCTCGAGGATCTGAGCGACGGCGAGCTGTCGATCGACGGCCGCCGCGTCGACGACGTGCCGGCCGCCGAGCGCGGCGTCGCGATGGTGTTCCAGAGCTACGCGCTGTTTCCGCACATGACCGTCTACGAGAACATGGCGTTCGGCCTGAAGCTCGCGCGCGTGCCGAAGGCCGAGATCGACCGCAAGGTGCGCGACGCCGCGCGGATCCTGCAGCTCGACACGCTGCTGGAGCGCAAGCCGAAGGCGCTGTCCGGCGGACAGCGGCAGCGCGTCGCGATCGGCCGCGCGATCGTGCGCGAGCCCGGGGTGTTCCTGTTCGACGAACCGCTGTCGAACCTCGACGCGGCATTGCGCGGCCAGACGCGCATCGAGATCGCGAAGCTGCATCGCCAGTTCGAGCGCGCGAGCGTCGTCTACGTGACGCACGACCAGACCGAGGCGATGACGCTCGCCGACAAGATCGTGCTGCTGCACACGGGCGCCGACACCGCGCGGCACGGCAGCATCGCGCAGGTCGGCGCGCCGCTCGACCTCTATCACCATCCGGCCAGCCGCTTCGTCGCCGGCTTCATCGGCTCGCCGCGGATGAACTTCCTGCCGGCCGTCGTCGTCGCCTGCGACGCCCGGCGCACGACCGTCACGCTCGTGGCGTCCGGCGAATCGTTCACGCTGCCGCGCGACGGCTCCGCGCTCGCGCCGGGCGCAGCCGTCACGCTCGGCATCCGCCCCGAACATCTGACGCTCGGCGCCGCGCCCGACGCGACGACGCTCGCGCGCGACGTCGCGCTGGTCGAGCGTCTCGGCGAGCAGACCTATGTGCATCTCGATCAGCCCGGCGGCGCGCCGCTGATCGCGAAAGTGCCCGGCGACGCGGCCGTGCACGCCGGCGAGCGCGTGCACGTGCACGCAGCGGCGGCCGCGTGTCATCTGTTCAACGAAGACGGCCGCGCGGTGCCCGCGTGCGCCGACCTTCCCGTCCACCATTACGCATAAGGATCGGGCATGCGCCTCGGAGTCTGTTACTACCCGGAACACTGGCCGGAATCGATGTGGGCCGACGACGCCCGCCGCATGAAGGCGCTCGGCATCGCGCAGGTGCGGATCGGCGAATTCGCATGGAGCCGCATCGAGCCGTCGCCGGGCGAATATGCGTGGGGCTGGCTCGACCGCGCGATCGACGTGCTCGGCGCGGCCGGCCTCGAGATCGTGATGTGCACGCCGACGGCGACGCCGCCGAAATGGCTCGTCGATCGTCATCCCGACATCCTCGCTATCGGCGCCGACGGCCTGCCGCGCAAGTTCGGCTCGCGCCGCCATTACGACTTCTCGTCGCCGACCTATCTGGAAGCGTCGCGCCGGATCTGCACCGCGGTGGCCGAACGCTACGGCCGCCATCCGGCCGTGCGCTACTGGCAGACCGACAACGAGCTCGGCTGCCACCAGACCGTCGTCAGCTATTCGCCGGCCGCGCTCCTGCGTTTTCGCGCCTGGCTGAAGGCGCGCTACGGCACGATCGACGCGCTGAACCGCGCGTGGGGCACCGTGTTCTGGAGCATGGAGTACCGGCATTTCGACGAGGTCGATGCGCCGGTGGGCACCGTGACCGAAGCGCATCCGTCGCATCGCCTCGACTACCGCCGCTTCGCGTCCGACGAGCTGGCGCGCTATCACCGGATGCAGGTCGACGTGATCCGCGCGCATTCGCCGGGCCGCCCCGTCGCGCACAACTTCATGCAGCTGTTCACCGAGTTCGACCACTATGCGGTCGCGCGCGACCTCGACGTCGCGACCTGGGACAGCTATCCGCTCGGCGCGCTGGAGGAGCTGTGGTTCGCGCCCGACGTGAAGGCGCGCTGGCTGCGCACCGGCCACCCGGACTTCGCATCGTTCAATCACGACCTCTATCGCGGCATGTCGAAGCAGCCGTTCTGGGTGATGGAGCAGCAGCCGGGCCCGGTGAACTGGGCGCACTGGAACCCGGCGCCGCTGCCGGGGATGGTGCGTCTCTGGAGCTGGGAAGCGTTCGCGCACGGCGCCGGCTGCGTGTCGTATTTCCGCTGGCGGCAGGCGCCGTTCGCGCAGGAGCAGATGCACGCGGGCCTGCACACGCCCGACGATCGGCTCGACGAAGGCGGCCGCGAAGCGCAGTGGGTCGCGGGCGAAATCGCCGCCGTGCTCGACGCCGATGCCGACGGCGCGGTGCGCGCCCCCGTCGCGCTCGTGTTCGACTACGAAGCCAAGTGGCTGCTCGAAGTCCAGCCGCAGGGCGCCGATTTCCACTACCCGCGCTTCGCGTTCGAGTATTACTCGGCGCTGCGCGCGCTCGGCCTCGACGTCGACATCGTCTCGGCGCACGCGCCGCTCGACGGCTACCGGCTCGTCGTCGTGCCGCCGCTGCCCGTCGTGCCGGACGACTTCGCGGCGCGGCTCGCCGCCTCGGGCGCGCATGCCGTGTTCGGCCCGCGCACCGGATCGAAGACCGTCGACCTGCAGATTCCGCCGGCGCTGCCGCCCGGCCCGCTCGCGTCGCTCCTGCCGTTGCGCGTGTGGCGCGTCGAATCGCTGCGCCCGAACGTGACCGAGCGCATCGACGGCGCGCTGCGCGACGGCTCGCCGCTGAGCGGCGACGCGCGCCACTGGCGCGACCTCGTCGAGCTGCACGACGAGGCGCGCAGCGTCGTGCACGCGCGCTTCGCCGACGGCCATCCCGCGTGGGTGTCGCACGGCGCGTTTCACTATTGGGCCGCGCTGTTCGACGATGCGACCACGTTGCGCGGGTTCGCCGACGTCGCGGCCGAAGCGGGCCTCACGCCGACGCCGCTTGGCGACGACGTGCGCGTGAGCCGGCGCGGCGGCCTGACCTACGTGTTCAACTACGGCAGCACACCGCACACGATCGATGCGGTGGCGCCGTCCGCGTTCGTGGTCGGCGCCGCGCAGGTCGAGCCGCAAGGCGTCGCCGTGTATCGAAGCCGTCCGTAGCATCGCCCCCGGCGCACGCGCCGGTCACGCACAACGACATACAGGAATGGAGACAGACATGACACATCGCCCCCTTCGCGTCGCCGCCCGGCTGGCGAGCGCCGCCGCCATCGCGTTCGCCTCGCTCGGCGCCGCGGCGCCCGCCGACGCCGGCACGCTGACGATCAACATCGCGTTCAAGGGCGCGAGCCAGCGCGCGGTCTGGCAGTCGACCATCGACGCGTTCCACAAGGCGCATCCGGACATCGACGTGAAGCCCACCTACGTCGACGAGGAAGCGTACAAGGTGCAGCTTCCCGCATGGCTCACCACCGTCGCGCCCGACGTCGTCAATTGGCACGCAGGCGAACGGATGGCGTACTACGCGCGGCGCGGGCTGTTCGAGGACCTGAGCGGCGACTGGAAGAAGAACGGCTGGGATGCGATGTACGCGTCGACGCGCAGCGCATCGTCATACAACGGCAAGCAGTACGCGGCGCCGACCGTCTACTACTCGTGGGGCCTCTTTTATCGCAAGGACCTGTTCGGCAAGGTCGGCATCGCCGACGAGCCGAAGACCTGGGACCAGTTTCTCGATGCGTGCAAGAAGCTGAAGGCGGCCGGCATCACGCCGATCGCGGTGGGCGGCCGCGACGCATGGACGCTCGCCGGCTGGTTCGACTATCTGGACCTGCGCCTGAACGGCAACGCGTTCCACCAGCAGCTGATGGCCGGCGACGTGCCGTACACCGACGCGCGCGTGAAGAAGGTCTACACGACGTGGAAGTCGCTGATCGACGCGGGCTACTTCATCGACAACGCGCTGTCCTACGATCTCGACGGCGCGCAGCCGTTCCTGTTCCAGGGCAAGGCCGCGATGATGCTGATGGGCACCTTCATCGCGGCGGGCTTTCCGCCGAACGTGAAGCAGGAGATGGGCTATTACCGCTTCCCCATCATCGACCCGAAGGTGCCGACCGCCGAGGACGGCCCGGTCGAATCGCTGCACATCCCGACCAAGGCGAAGAACAAGGCCGATGCGCATACGTTCCTCGCGTTCGTCGAGACGCCGGAGATGGGCGCGAAGCTCGCGGAAGGGCTCGGCTCGCTGTCGGCGAACAGCAAGTCGCCGGAGCCGGCCGATCCGATCTCGCGGATCGGCTTCCGGATCCTCGCCGACACCAAGGGCGGCGTCGCACAGTTCTACGATCGCGACATGACGAAGGAAATGGCCGACGAAGGGATGAAGGCGATGCAGCAGTTCGTCTCGAACCCCGCGCAGCTCGACAGCGTGCTCGCGCAGCTCGAGCAGACCCGCAAGCGGATCTACAAGAAGTAACCGTGCGACCCGTGCGGCGGCCCCGCGCCGCCGCATCCGTTGTTTCAGGAGGCTTGCCGTGTCCAGTCCGATCACGTCCCGATCCGTTCGAACGCCTGCCGGCGCGGCCGCCGCGCTGCCCGCGCGCCGCCCGTCGCCTGCCGCGCGGCGGCAGCGGCGCGCCGCCTGGCTGTTTCTCGCGCCGGCCTGCGCGATGGTGGCCGTCTATGTGATCTGGCCGATCCTGTCGACGCTGTGGTTGAGCCTGTGCAACTGGGACGGGATGACCGAGCGCACCTTCGTCGGCCTCGCGAACTACGCCGAGCTGCTGCACGCGCCGACGTTCTACACCGCGCTGCGCAACAACGTGATCTGGCTCGCGATGTTCATGCTCGCGCCGCCGCTCGGCCTCGCGCTGGCGCTGTACCTGAATCAGGCCGTGGCCGGCATCCGGCTCGTGAAGTCGCTGTTCTTCGCGCCGTTCGTGCTGTCGGGCGTGGTCGTCGGGCTGATCTTCTCGTGGTTCTACGATCCGACCTTCGGGCTGCTCGCGCTGATCGCCGGGCACGGCATTCCGGTGCTCGGCGATGCGCGCTACGCGACGTTCGGCATCGTGCTCGCCGCACTGTGGCCGCAGACCGCGTACTGCATGATCCTGTACCTCACCGGCCTCACGTCGGTGAACCCCGAGCAGATCGAAGCGGCGCGCATGGAAGGCGCGCGTGGCTTCGCGCTGCTGTGGCACGTCGTGCTGCCGCAGTTGCGGCCGACCACGTTCATGGCGATCGTCGTCACGGTGATCGGCGCGCTGCGCAGCTTCGACCTGATCTCGGTGATGACGGGCGGCGGCCCGTTCGAGAGTTCGACCGTGCTCGCGTATTACATGTACGACCAGGCGATCAAGTACTACCGGCTCGGCTATTCCGCGTCGATCGCGGTCGTGCTGTTCGCGATCATGCTCGTCTACATCGTGTTCCAGTTGCGCCGCATGCTGCGCAACGAGCAGTGACTTTCGGGAGTTCACTCATCATGTTTCCGACACCCGTTGCCCAGTGGAAGCCGGTATCGCGCCGGCTGTACAAGCTGTCGCTGCCCGTCGCGCTCGTGATCTGGCTGCTGCCGATGATCGCCGTGTTCGTCACGTCGGTGCGCTCGACCGAGGAGCTGGTCGAAGGCCACTACTGGGGCTGGCCGCGGCATTTCTCGATGATCGAGAACTATCGCGATGCGCTGACCACGTCGCCGATGCTGCATTACTTCTGGAACAGCGTGCAGATCACGGTGCCGTCGGTGCTCGGTTCGATCGCGCTCGCGGCGATGGCCGGCTTCGCGCTCGCGACGTATCGGTTTCGCGGCAATACCGCATTGTTCGGCACGTTCGTCGCGGGAAATTTCGTGCCGGTGCAGGTGCTGATGATTCCGGTGCGCGATCTGTCGCTGCGGCTCGGGGTGTTCAATACGGTCGAGGCGCTGATCCTGTTTCACGTCGCGTTTCAGACAGGGTTCTGCACGCTGTTTCTGCGCAATTTCATCAAGCAGCTGCCGTTCGAGCTGATCGAGGCGGCGCGCATCGAAGGCGCGGGCGAGTGGACGGTGTTCTGGCGGATCGTTCTGCCGTTGATCCGGCCGGCGTTGGCCGCGCTCGCGATTCTGGTGTTCACGTTCGTGTGGAACGACTACTTCTGGGCGCTGTGCCTCACGCAAGGCGACGAGGCCGCGCCGATCACGGCGGGCGTCGCGGCGCTGAAGGGGCAATGGACGACGTCGTGGAACCTCGTGTCGGCCGGGTCGATCCTCGCGGCGTTGCCGTCGGTCGCGATGTTCTTCGCGATGCAGAAGCACTTCGTCGCGGGGCTGACGTTCGGGGCGACGAAGGGGTGAGGGTGGCGCGGTGCGCGGTGCGCGGTGGCGGTGGCGGTGGCGGTGGCGGTGGCGGTGGCGGTGGCGGTGGCGGTGGCGGTGGCGGTGGCGGTGGCGGTGGCGGTCGCAGATCAGGAGTTCGTCCTCTTCATCGAGAGGTTGCCCGCTTCGGCGGGCTTTTTTCTGGGTGCGTGGAACCGTTCACGAAGGACATCGCCGAATGCTTCGAAACGCCGGCAATCGACGTGATCGCACGCGTCGATCAGACCAGCCCGGCGCGCGACGCCGCACCGCCTGACGAACTAGCGCAGCTCCGATTTTTTCGAAGGGCGCCCTGGCGCGCATCATCTTCGATGCATCACCGCCCTTCGAACCGACAACCGGACCGTTTCACCGGCATAGGGACCGGTAACCTATTGCTGAATCGTCGCGCTCTTCAGCAGGCTACCCACGAATGCCGCACTCGCCTTCTCCACCGCGAGCGCCTGCAACTGCTGCTGGATCGTCGTCTTGGCCGCATTGAACGACGGCACCTGCGTCGGGCGCTTCGCGTCGAGCTTCACGATCACTCTTGCACCATCGACCGGAATCGACTCGGGCGTCATCGCGCCTGCCGGCAGCTTTTCCAGCGCCTGTGCGACGGCGACCGGCAAACCGGATGTCTTGCCCTCCGTCGCCGGCGCCTTGAAGCTCACCCACGGCAGCTCACCGCCGGCATCGCGGCTCGGTGCGATGCTGTATTGCCGCGCGAGACTATCGAACGGCTTGCCGGCCTTCAGCTCGCTCAGCACGGTCGCGGCCGTCGCCGCGTCCTTCACCACGATCAGACGCGGCTTGTATTCGTCCTTGCCGAGCGACGCGACGATCTCGTCATAGCGCGCCTTGATCTGCGCATCCGTGACCGGCTCCGGTTTCACGTTGTCCCTCAGATACAACTGCGTCTCCGCATTCGCCTTCGCGACCTGCATCGCCGCCTGGACTTCCGGTTTGCTGCCGTAGTTCGCCTTCTCCGCGGCCTGCTGGATCAGCACCCGCGCGATCAGCTGATTCTTGATCGCCTGGCGCACCTGCGGCGTATCCGGCTGGCGCGATGCGCGCAATACCGCATCGACTTCCGCCTGCGTGATCGCAGTGCCGTTGACGGTTGCCACGGTGCCGGCCGTCGGCGTCGGCGAGGCGGGCGCTTGAGCGGGCGCTTGAGCGGGCGCGTGACCGACGATGCCTGCACCAAGCGCGGCGGCCGCGATAAGAGATTTCCACTGACGAAGCTTCATCACATTGTCCAATTCAAGGTTGCCAGTACGAGGGTGGCTTTCGGTCCGAGAGCGGCCGGCTGCGTGAGCGCACGCCCGACCAGCAACTCGCCCGAAAGCATCTGTTTGTGCCACTGCCATTGCGCGCGCAGCCCGGCGCCCGCGCCGGCGAGCGTCGGGAATCCCGGAACCGCGATCAGGCTCGCCTTGCCGGCGTCGACGAACGCATACGGTTCGATTCGGCCATTGTTCCATGCCGGCGCATTGACCCATGCGAGTTCGTTGCGCGAATAGAAGCCGCGGTCGCCCGCGATCTCGCCCGAGCGAAAGCCGCGCACCGTGTCCATCCCGCCAAGATACAGCTGCTCGGACCCGAACAGCGCCAGGTTCGTGTACTGCCCGCCGAGCACGCCCCGGTACGCGATCATCGCAGGACCGAGCTTCGGCAGCGGCAGCGTGAACGCGGCCGTCGCATCGACCTTCGTGAACTGGCTGTGCGCCTCGTCGCGCGCGATGCCGTGCGGATCGTGGTTCGCGCCGAACCATGGCAGGCCCTGCGACACGCCGCCGTTGATCGTCAAATTGCCCTGCGCATCGTTGATCACGAACTTGTGCAGCCAGTTGCCGGCCAGCCGCAATACCGCGACGCGCTGAGGATCGAGATCGATGCCGTTGATCTCGCGGTCGGTGCGGCGCCATGACATCGTGGCGTCCACGCTGGTGATGTCGCTCACGCTACGGCTGACCAGATAGTTCCAGCCGAAGATGTGCGACAGCGTGCGACCGTATTCGAGCGCGGTCGTGCCGATCACCTGCTGGTATTCCGAATCGGAGATCGTATAGCTGAACGTGTGTCGCCCGAACGGCACCGCGAACGACCCGACGATCGCATTGCTGTCCAGGCTGTCGAGGAAGTTCACGCTGAGCGATTCCTGCAGGCCGAGCAGGTTGTCGGCCTCGACGCCGGCGCGATAGCGCGTGACGCCGGTCGCCGAGCTGCCGTAGTTGTCGACGCCCAGCGTGTAGTACACGCGATCGCCCGGCTTGTTGCCGATGTCGACGATCGATTCGCCGGGATTCCGGCCCGGCAGGATCTGCACCGTCGCCTGGTTGCGGCGCAGACGGTTGATCTGCGCGACGCCCTGATCGATATCCGCAAGGCGCAGCGGATCGCCCGACGCCGCCGGAAACGCGTTGTCGTAACCGGCGTCCGTGAACCAGCCGCCGCCTGCCGACGCTTCGCCCGCCTTCAGCCGGTGAATCGGCTTGCCGTTGACCGTGAAGGCCTCGATGGTGCCGATCTGGATCGTGATCCTGAGGGTGCCGGTGGCAAGGTTCTGCGGCCCGAGCAGTGCACGCGTCGTCACGAGGCCATTCGCGACGAAGACGTCCGTGATGCGCTTCAGCAGCACGTTGATGCGGTGCGAGCCGAGCTCGCGGCCCGCGAACGGCTCGACAATCACAGCGAGTTGCTGGGCCGAGATCCCGCGAGGCGGCTCGAAGGGCTTACCGTCCGGCGCCTGGAGCAGGATCCGCTTGACGGCGAAGGTCGGTCCCGTTTCGACGATCGCATCGACCGGTGTATCCACCGGGATGTCGAGCGTCGTCTCCGGCGTCGGCGCGATCGTCACGGACGCCGGCGGCTGTTCGAGCTGGCGTTGGCGCGCCTGCTCGCGCTGCTGCTCGATGATCAGTTGCGCCGGATCCTGCACCGGACGGGCGGCGGGAGGCGGCGTCTGCGCGTGCGTCGGTACATGACATGCCGCGAGGACACTCGCGACCAACAGTGGCAGCTTCAGCCGAGGGAATGCGCGTGGTTTCATCGTTATTGTGCATGCGGGTGTCCAAGCGTTCGCGCTGCCGTGCCATGACGACAGCGACCCCGAGTCGATTTCTCGTTCGATAGTCGATCCGTTACCGCCACCACCACGTCGTCAGGCCGAGATGCTGGTCGATCTGGACGGGCGTGCGTGCAGGAGTACGTAGCGTCGTGATGCCGCCAGCGGCCGTCACGCCGTTTGCGCCGCTGAACGAGCCGCCGTCGATCACGCCGTCGCCGGTCAGCGTCACGCTGCCGTTCGCGGTGAAGCCGCCGCCGATGTCCATCGCGATGATCTGGGCCCACGTGCTGCCGAAGAATGCCTTGAAGCCGCGATGCTGGTTGATCGCGGAATAGCCGGTCACGCCCTGTGCGTAGGTGAGCGGTGCATCGACCTTGATGTCGCCGTTCGCGAAGACGTTGCCGCCGACGTTGCGGGCGAGCGTGCCGGCCTTGATGCCGATGTTGCCGCCGGCCTGGATCGTGCCGCCGTACGGTGTGACGTCGCTCGATGCGTCGGCGTGGCAGAAGATCCAGCAGCTGCGCGTATAGCTCGCCTTGCCCGTGAAGACGGCGGCGTTGGTGAACGCGTTCTGCGCGGTGAGGTTGACGTCGCCGTCGTTCGATTGAACGATCCCGCCGGCATTCGTGAAGTTGCGGCTCGCGATCGTCACCGGGCCGTGGACAGCTGCGATGTAGGAGAGCTGATCCGGGTCGCCGATCGTGCCGTAATCGACGTTGAAGCCGCCCGTCGTATGCGTGAAGAACAGGAAGCTGCCGCCGCGATCCGAATACGCGGTGGGCTGGCCGCCGTTCGTGCCGCCGGTATGGTCGATGATGTTCTGCACGTCGCCGGCCGCGGTGAGATCCACTGCGTCATTCGACAGGATGCGGGCGTTGGCGTTGATGATGTTGCCGCCGGCCGTCAGCCTGGTCCGGCCGTTCGCGGCGAACAGGATCGCGAGGTTGTCCGCGCTCGAGCGATTCGTGATGTCGCCTGCTGCGTTGACGATCACGTCGCCACCGGTCGTCGTGCCGTCGCTTGCTGTCGCGCCGGCCTGAATCAGGCTGCCGGTGTTCGTGATCGCGCCGCTGCTCGTCAGTTCGACTGTGTTGCCGGCACTGACGGTGGTCGGGCCGGTGGCGTCGTCGGACAGCACGATATTGCCGGCCTGGAGGTTCGCATTGTTCGCGGCGGTCAACTGCGCGCCCTGCAGCGATACGGTACCGGGTGTCGTCAGCGCGACGTCGCGCTCGGCCTTCAAGGAGCCGTCGGCAATCGCGATGTCGCCATTCGCCGCGACCACGACGTCGCCGGCGTTCGCGTAGATCTTGCCGAGGCTGTGAACGCCAGCGCCCTGGTCGGTGACGATCAGCTGAACGCGGCCGGCCGTCAGGCCGCCCGCTGCGGTGATATCGACGGCGACGGCGTTGCTTTTGGCGCCCGGCGATGATGTGCCGATCAGCCAGTCGTGGCCGTTGTCGGACGGCGAGAAACTCGTGTCGTACGTTGAGGTGCTGTCGCCGACGAGCGCGCGGATGCCGCTCGTCGAACTGGTGAAATCGTTCGTTACCGGGCCGTTGATGCTCAACTGCTTGGCGATCAGGTCGAGGTTGACCAGCGTGCCGGACAGCCCGCCGGGCCCGATCGCGATCGCGCCGCGGTTGGTCGTCAGCACTACGTTGCGCTGTATGACGCCGGGAGCGAGCGTCAGGTCGGTGAAACCGACCTGCCCTGTAGAGAGCACGACATGGCCAGTGTTCGTGAAACTGCCGCCGTCGACCGTGACACCGTTCGGATTCGCCAGGATCACGTTCGCGCGCGGGCCGAGGACGTTGATGTTGCCCTGGATCAACGACGGGTTCGTGCTCGTGACCTGGTTGACGATCGTGCGAGCGTTGATGCCGACGTTGTTCAGGTCAGCGCCGGCTTTCGAGACGTTGAAGGATGAGTAGGTGTTGTTCGAGACGCCGCCGATGGCGGGGGCGATGTTGACCGTCTGCCGTCCACCAGCGCCAGTCAATACAGACGTCGCAGTGCCGCCGTCGGGAACGATCCCGCTCGCAAACACCGACGACGACACCCCGATCCATATCAGTGAAACACCCGGTCTCCACATCTTCTTCGCCATTACATCTCACTTAATAAGAAATAGCTCTATACAATTCACACAAACCCATCAACCCCACCGAAACCAATCACACGATTATTTTCTCGTATTTCGAAGCAATCCCCCACCTTAACGTCGCCAACCATGTACTCCCAACTAGCAAAGCTGATCTTCGCCTTTATTGTTTCTCCTGGATAATGCAAAATAGAATCATCATAAGTATGCTTTCCACTCGCAAGCCAATTTATGTTAGGAAATTTATGATGCGGGGAATACCCACTCGACACGCCCGCAACCTTGGGTTGGTCTACCGCATCAGACAATTTTACTGTAGCCAAAATATGATCCATTTCACCCGCCAATTTAGAAAGCGTGCCCGATATTTTTGGCCACGGAGTTAAGCAATTGAAGTTTCTCGATCCCCTCCACCGAAACCACCCCATTTCTAAATATAAATGGATCAATTGAATAAGAAATACCGAACCCCATGTCCCTGAGTTATGTACCTCCGTCAGGAACAATCCCAGCGGCCAGAGTTGAGCAGGAGATGCCCAGCAACACCAAGGGCAAACTACATTGCAGTGGTAAAAGATTCATCGAACTCCCGGCCGCCAAATCGTTACAAAATTTGCTTAACGGAATATTCTTTAATTCATCTTGGAATGTGAACCACAGGCGATTGAGTCATTACTCACCAGGTGCGCCACAAAAATCAAATGAGGCTCGCCGCAAGATCAAATATGTCGACATTATTATCAACGCTCGCAGCAGCTTCATAGATCGACTCCGTTGCCGCCTCAAATGCATCCGAACCGACAGCAACACGAAGCGCTGCCGCGACTCTCGCCTTCCGAAAATATTCATCAGACTCAGCAAGTAGTTGCTCGCGACCAGGAGACTCCATCATCTCATCCACTCGATCTTTTAAGTCGAAATATCTTTCATCCAGTCGATTCATTAGCTCATCGAGTTCAGCCGCCGTACCTTGGCGACATTTATTTCCAAGCCGCAAATAACCGATGACCTCATCAATAAGAGGATCATGTGGTCTGTTGGCCGTCGCAGCATAGTCACATACTCGATAGCAAATCTTGCGCAGGCTATTTTCATTCGCCTTCTCGAGCTTAGCAAAAAGTTTCGGCGCGAGAGTTTGTAAATGTTTCATGTGTTGAACTGCGTGTTTGGATTCATACCCGGGAACCCTCCGATTGCAGTCGAACGGACGACACGGTTCCGTAGCCATCCACAGTCTTCGGTTGGCCTGCAGAATTAGTCAAATTTCACCGCGCGACTCAACCGGGAGCTAACGCATTTATTCCTCTACATTCGCCCACTCTGCAACATCATCGATGACATGCTTCATCCATTCCCAGAAATCAACGAATTCACGACCTACCTCGTAACCGTTTCCGGTCCACCCATGAATTAATGCAATCCCTTTGACCGCGTTATCAGCCGCAACGACGAAACAAGCCAGATCGTCGCAATCTTGTCTCTTTGCAAATGCGTACAGCAGTTTTTCGGTTACTCCAGGCCAGCGCTCCGAAGCCCAGAACTGATGTTCTGGGGGTAGGTAGTGCCACGGTTGGAGTTGGGTGAACGGCTCAAATCCAACCATCTTTCGATCGATAAGCCATTGATACCCGATTGGTGCAATAGGCGTTGATGACGATGTCATGATCAGTTTCCAATTTTCGGTTTTGGCAATTTCGGTGGCGTCGTGGTCCCGGTGGGCGGCAGCGGCGGACGTTGGTTAGCGGCACGGTATGCCGCAGCGTCGCCCCATGTTGTTGCATTACCAAATCGTCCAACCATATCAGGCGGTAGAGGATCGGTCGGTAGATGCAACGTAGCTGGAATGCTAGTGATTCCCTGTTCAAGAGCAATGGCCGCACGGGTATGGTCAACGGTCACGATACCATCAGTCGTCTGAACAACGTCAATCGGACTTCCTGCGTAACCGTTTTGCGCGATACTTTGGCGAAGCGTATCCGCACGCCCGTTTCCGCCGGCTGTTCTCTGTGTCCAACGCAAGTCAGCAGGATTCACGTCGACAACAGTACCGCCAACAGCCGCTTCCACTGGGGTGAGGGTCGACACTTCTTTACGGATCAAACTCCCTGCGAGCCCCAGTCCTGCGGCCCCCTCTCCGAGCCTTTGGAAATTCGACGTGTCCGCACCGAACTGCGCGATATACGTCGACATCAACTGCCCAAGGTTATCTCGCGTCACACCCGCGTATGACGGACCATACGTTTTCATCGCATTGTCGACGAGCCCGCGCGCAACATCCTCCGCACCAACGGGCACCTTCCACTGTTCAACGTATTGCCCTTGCGCATCCCGATAGAAAGTCGTGCCCCGAGCCGCCGTACCAGCTTGCGCATCCGCCAGACTGCTCCAAACGCGCATTCCGTTTGGACCACCGTTACCGCCATAGACGTTCTCGGCGGCCTTGAGCAGATCGTCCGACGTGTATTTCGCACCAATCGTTGAGTTGCGTGCCCGCAGCTTGTCGATCAGTTGCACAACCTTGTCGACGTGCTGCAGATCATTGTTCAACGCATTGTTCTGCGCGGCCGTCATGCCCGCCTGAACGTTTTGCCCGGCAGCAGCAGCTGCAGCACCGCCAACAGCAGTTGCGAGCCCGCCAACCAGTGCTTGCTGAGCATACGCATCAGCACCGCTATTTGCGGCGGCATAGACCAGCAGTGGTGAAACCAGCGCACTCGTAGCCGCGCCGACGGCCCCGCCACCACAGCCCTGGCCCATAGCTGCCCCGGCGGCACACCCGAGCGCAGCGTGCTCAAGCACGTTCTGAGCCGTGTAGGGATTCGTCGTGTCGCCGATGCCGTACGCGACGGCTGCGGCCAGATCAGAAACAGCGCTGTTGCGCAGATTCGTCAGGAAACTACCGCCCTGAATCGCCGTCTGCACCCCGGCCTGAATCGTCGCCTCGGCGCCCAGCGCGAGCGCGGTTTGCCCGAGCGACGTTGCCGTCGACGCACCGGCCTGCGGAACGATCGCCCCGCCCACGTTCTTCACGCCCGCGAGTGCAGAAAGGCTGTTGTTACCAATCTGACCGCCGAGGCCCGCCCAACCCACGCCAGCGTCCGGCGAATAGGTGATGCCATTCGTCAGGCCCGCGGTGATGGCCGCCGTCGCTCCGCCCTCGAGGGCAGCCGTCAGACTGAACTGGCCGGTACTCGCCTGCGAGATGGCGCTGGCGGTGAAACCGCCCACACCCGCCGAAACCATCGAGCCGCCGACCGTTCCGGCCATCGCGGCACCGCTGGCCGCCATGAACGCGCTCGCCGCCCCCGCCGTGATGAACGATGCCACCACCGCCGTCACGGCCATCCCGATCTGCTCGAACAGACCCGGGCTATCCGCCAGCGATTGGAAGCTCGTATGCAGGTTGTCGCTGACGGCGCTCTGCGTGAAGTTCCCGCCGAGCTGGCTCTTCAGCGCCGCGAGCTGATCCGCCGTCGCGCTCGCATTGACCTGCCCATTCGGATCCAGCTTCTGAAGCACACCGCCAACCTGATTCAGGCGGTCGACGTTCAGGTTGTAGTTGGCGGCCGACATGAAGCCACCCTGCTGCGTCACCGTTCCGGTCGTCGTCAGCAGACCCATGACGTCCGGCATATACGTATAGATCGTGCCGACGTCGGTAGAGCGCTGTTGATTGGTCACCGTCCCGGCGTCGATCGACAACGTGCCGGTCGCGGTGATGGTGCCCGTGTTGGTAATCGAACCCTTGTTCGTCGCGACGAGCGACACGTCTTGACCCGTGATCGTGCCGTCATGCTGAACCACCGCGTAGTTCTGCGGCAAATACACCTGCGGCATCAGCGCAGTCACGGTCGGGCAACTCGCCACCCCCGTTGCACTGCAGCCCGGCTCCGGAACAGTTTCTTCGACGTACCAGAGCATCGGCGCATCGAGCGACGCGACCTGCTGCGACGAAAGCGCGGTCCCGAGTGCGATGTTGTTCGCCTTCGCATACGCGATCGCATTACCGTACAGCACGGATTTTTCCTGATCCGTGACCGACTTCTGATTCTGGTTGTCGTACTTCAGCCCGTCGATGAAGCTCGCCGTGCCCGTCTGCGCGAGCGCGGCCTGCTGGAGCAGCTGGTTTTCGCTGAATGGGTCGTAGTAGAACAGCGCCGAGCCTGGCCGGAGATTCGCCGGCAAGTTCGCGATCAGGTCGGACGGGCCGACACCGCCGATCACTTGCGATGCCGGGTTGTTGATCAGATAGGTCGGGTTCGAATTCGCCGTCGCAATGGTCTGGACGGTGCTGCCCTGCGGCGTGCTCGCCGATGGCACTGCCGGATTACGCGGCGTGCCGACCGTTTGGGAAGTAATCGCCGTGGACTGGCCACCCGACACCGCGCTGGCCACGACCGACGATTGAATCAGCGAGTTCGCGACTGCGTTTGCGCCGTTCTGCGCCGTGCTGGCGCTTGTCGGCACACCCACCGGACCGAGCGGGATGACTTGCTGCGACGCGGTCGGCTGCGGCGTATAGACGTTGGGCGACGTGAGGCCGTTCACGAGCGTCGCGCCCGTCACGGAGACTTGTTGCCCCATCACGTTGCCGGAGTTCTGCACGGCACCGCCTGCCGTCACCTCGAGCGATGGCGCCTGAATCGTGCCGGGCAGGCTCTTGTACGGCGTGGGCGGCTGAATCCCCGCGTTGCTCTGATACGCGCTGCCGAACAGCGTCGAGCAGGTGCCAGAGTTTCCACACCCGAAATTGTCCGGCGGCGGCGAACCGCCGACGATACCGCCGTAGAACGCATCATGCCAGTTCGCGTTCAGGGTTTGGTCCTGGTTCGTCACGCCGGATGTCGCCGTGACGGTCGCCTGGCCACCCGCCGTGATCAGACTGCCCGTGTTCGTGACGCTGCCCGCGCTGATCGACAGAACCCGATTGGCGGAAATGGTCGACGCATCACCTGACTGCATCTCGACGAAGGCGTCGCAATAGTGCTGAAATGCCCCGCTACATCCGTAACGGGCAGTCGTACCGTAGTTCTGATAGACCTGCTGCGGCGCTGACAAGGTGTTCGTCAGCGACGCAGTGCTCATTGAGATGTCGCGGCCGGCCTGTATGTTGCCCGACGAATTCGTGACGCTCGCACCCTGCGTGACGGTAGTCGCCGGGCTGGCCGGGTCCGTGTTGTCGCGGCTCGTTCCGGCACCGCCGACAACGACATCGCGACCCGCCAGCAGGTTGCCATAGTTGTTCGACACCGTTGGTGCCGCAATGGTCAGATCACGACCGGCGAAGACGGTATTGTTGGTCTGAGTGTAGCTATAGTTTTGTGTATCAATCTGGTCAGCGAACAGACCAATCGAATCGTTGTTCGGACCAGTAGTCGTTGAAGGCGTGCGCGTCAGCGGTACGATCGGCATCGCATCACTGAAAGCCTGCCCAGGTCGGTTGAAAGAAAATGCCCAATAGTAAATCGGCTGACTGTTGGTTCCGTAAATGAATCCGCACTGAGACGCCGAAACGCCGGCAACACAACCAACCGTCGATGTGATGTTGCTGGTGTGATACCCCTGGTTCGTGAAGCTGTTGGCGGTAATCACCAGATCCTGCCCGGCATATAAGTTGCCGGCATTGGTCAGGCTTAGCCCGATGCCGTTCAATGTCAGATTGTTGCCCGCAACAATCTGACCAGCGCTTTGGCTTGTATAGGTGGTAATAGTCGATGTCTGCAGCACCGGCGGACTGACTTGTCCGGGGGTGAAGTTCACCGTCACACTGTCGGCAACGCCGGGGAGTGCCACAAGTTGACCGGATTTGTATGCCGCTTGGAGTTGCGTCAAGAACGCGGTGTACGCCGCCGCAGTGATACTGTCGGTTATTGTCGTCACGGCGGGATCCCCCCCGTTGTCGAGCGCACCAACGTTCAGCGTCACGTTGTTCCCGGCAGAAACCGTGCTGCCGTGATTATTCAGAGTTCCGGTGGTAATCGACAGGTTCTGGCCTGCGGCAATTACACCGGCCGCACCGCTTGCCTGGGTCGTGGTCGTCGTACGCGTCACAGCGGGCAATGCGACTCCATACAGCGTTCCGCCGCTGATATCCGGCGCACTCATCGACGTTGCGCCGGACGGTTGCAAGTCACCGGCGCGTGCGGTAATCGTCGACGAATAACTCTCGGTCGCTCCAGAGTCGATATTGATGACGACGGACGAAGTGAGCGTCTCCGTACCAATCGAAGACGCCAACAAATCCGGCCCCAGCCCAGCCGTGTTGATATCGGTCGTGGCCGTAGTAGTACTGGTTGAGTTGCCGCCCGCGCGACTGTTATTGACGTTGGCCGCGTTGATCGTCACGTTGTTTTGCGCGGAAATCGTGCCGCCCACGTTCACGAGGTCACCGGACACTGACGCATTCAAGTCGCGACCAGCCTTCGTCAACGCGCCCGTGTTGTCGTAACTGCTGCCCGACAAGTTGACGTCACGCACGGCACTGACCGTTCCCGCGTTCGTCACGACGCCTGCGAGGTTCACGTCCTGATTCGCCGTGATCGTGCCACCGGACTGGTTGACGACCGTGCCCGACAAGTGCACGTTGTTGCCGGACGAGATCGTTCCGCTGTTGGTCAACGTACCATTCGTCGACAGCGTAATGTCGCCAGCCTTGCTGATCGTCCCGGTGTTCGTCATGCCTTGCGCGGCATTCAGCGCGACGCTGTTGCCCGGCATCGCCCAAGTCCCCGAATTGGCGATCTGCTGCGCATTGATGGTCAGGGCATTACCGAGATTGATCGCGCCTGCAGACGCGGCCGACGGATCGAACGCCTGATTCGGCAAGTTCAGCGTCAGGTCATGCTGCGCAAGTATTTCGCCGGCCGTGTTGTCATACGTGCCATTGCCGCCGTTCACCGTAACCGTTACGTCGCCCGTCGGCGCGGTCTTGTTGTTGACGTCCCCCGCAAAAATGAGGCCGTTGCGATTGCTCAGCGCGTTCGTTGCCAGATTGAGCGCGTTCGTCGCGAGCAGCGAACCAGAGTTCGTAGCCGTGCCCGACACGGTGAGGTCCGTCGTCGCACCGTAGATCGAGCCACCATTCGTCAAATTCGCCGCATTCACGGTGCTCGTCCCCAACGACGACAACGTACCCGTGTTGCTGACGTTGGAGCCGGAGACGGTCAGGTTACTGCCCGACAGTTGCGTACCGACGTTCGTCACCGTCCCGCCGGTCAGCGTGGCGCCGCCCTTGAACGCCGCCGTGCCGCCCGTGGTGACGCTCTGCTTACCGGCGATCGCCGCCGCGCCGCCGACCACGGCGTTCGCGGTGGTGACATTCGCGGCCGACAGCGTTGCGTTACCGCCGACCGACAATGCCGGCGCATTCGCATCGAACTGCGCATTGAGCTGCCCCGCGGACATGTCGAGGTTGTTGCTCGCATTCGCCGTCAGATTGCCACCGACCGCGACACCCTGAGTCGTGATGTTCGTCGCAGTGAACGATGCGTCCTTCGACACGGTGGCTTGGCCGTTCAGCGTCATGCTCTGGCCAGCGCTTAGCGTAGCGTTGCCTCCCGTCGCTACTGGGCCTCCCGCAGTCAAGCTGCCGCTTTTCGCCGTCACGGCAAGGTCGCCGAGACTCTTGAGGCTGCCTTGGGCGTTCACGTCCGTGCCGGCCGAAATCGTCGTGGTGCCGCCCGACAACGCATCGCCCGTCAACGTCGCGCTGCCGTTGGTCGCCGTCAGCGCGCTGTTGCCAACGGCCGTCGCTCCGCCCACCGAGAGATTCTGTCCGGCCGCTGCAGTCAGATTGTTGCCGGTCTGGATCGCGCCGGAAACGGCGATGTTATTGCCCGCATTGAGCGCCGTATCGTTCGCCACGTTCACGGCGCCCGAGCCAGTGATATCGCGCCCGGCCGTAACCGTCGCGTTGCCCGCGCTATCGACTTCGACGCCGCCGTTCAGGCCCACGTCGCGCGTCGCCGCAATCGTCGCGGTTTGGCCGCTATGCAGTGTTCCGGCAACCGTCGCATCCTGCCCTGCATTGATGCTGATCGTGCCGGGAGTCGACACCGCGCCGGCCACGGCAACGTCGCCTGCCGTCGAACCGATCAGTGCAGCGCCGCCGCTGTAGACCGTGCCGCCCAGGTTCACGCCCTGTTGGCCCGTTGCATTCAGCGTACCGAGCGACACTACGTCACCGGTTGTCGTCACTGAGCCGCTACCGGCCGCCAGCGTCATGTTCCCGATCGAGGCGGCCGTTCCGTGCACGTTCGTATTGCCGCCCGACGTCACGCTCAGGGTGCCGCCGCTCGTCACGTTGCCGCCAACGGTCGTGTCCTGGCCCGCCTGAATCGTGACCGCCCCCGGCGCGGATACCGTCCCGCCGAAGCTCGCGTTCGTGCCTGCCGTTGCATTAATCGCGCTGCCGCTCTGGACCGCGCCAGTCAGCGCAATCGCCTGCCCGGCTTTGAGATTGACCGCGCCCTGCGACCCCGTGACGTTCCCTTGGCCCGTGATCGAGCCGGCTTGCGCCGTGATCGTTACCGGTCCCTGCGCCTGCACCGTGCCGCCGATAACATCGCTCTGCCCGGCGGTCACCGAAAGTGCCCCATTGGACAGCGCGTTACCGTTCACCGTCGCCGAGCCGGTTTGCGCCGCAATCGTGGTATCGCCCACGCCCGACACCTGCCCGTTGATCGTAGCGTTGCGCGCACCCGTCAACGCGACCGTGCTCCCGCCCTGGACTGCGCCGTTCACCGTGAGGTCGCGCCCAGCGTTCGCCGACACCCTACCCGGTGCGCTCAAGCCGCCCACCGTCAGGTCGCCGCTCGTAGTCTGCAACGCAATGTCATGTGCGGACAGCGATCCGATCGACATCGACTGACCGGCCGTGAGACTGGCCGCGCCGTTCGCCGCAACCGATGCGGCATTCAGATTGCCGCCCGCCGTCATCGACACGTTCTGCCCGGCCGACACCGCGCCCGCTGCGTTGATGTCGCCGTTTGCCGCGACCGTATAGTTCCGGTTCGCGAGACCGGTATCGGTGATCGTCGTGGTGCCCGTGCTCGTCAGGTTGACGTTCTGGTTCGCGAAGGTCTTGCCGACGGAAATGTCGCCGTTCGCGTTGACGACCACGTTGCCCGCCGTCGCCGACATCGGACCTTGCGTGTTCACCCCCATACCGGCCGCTGTGGAGACGATATAGACGGTCCCGGACGTGACCGAGCCGTACTGGCTCGCATCCACTGCGATGCCTTTGCCGATCGCAGCCGCCGTGTTGACCACACCGTTCGCCGCGGTGCCGTACGTCGCGCCGCTTGAATCGCTGGCTGTGGGCGTGACGAGCTGATTGCCGGTCACCACGTTCACACGCTGATCCGCGCGCAACGGAGCCGCCAACGTCACGCTTTGACCAATAAGATCGATATTGCCGACCGTGCCTTCGATACCCGCACCCGGGCCGTTGACCCCTGCCGGTCCATTGATCGAAATGTTCCCGGAGCGGACGTCGTAGCCCACCGCACCGGCATGAGCGAAATCGGTAGCACTACCTCCGACGCCGGTGAGGAACTGCGGCACCCCGGTCGTCAGCGTCAGCCCCGGAACGTTGGTGAGCGCCATTCCATTGACCGACACTCCGCCCGGCGCGCTCACGATGACGGCCGCCGGTGCCCCGAACACCTCGAGCGGCCCGTTCAGCGTCGCGATGTTGTTGGATGTGACCTGATTGATGATGGTTGTCGCTGGCCGACCGTTCAGGTTCGGGTTGGCGCCGAGCGTGCCGCCGAGCAATGGCGTGCCGGCAATCGTGCTGTTACTGAGCACCAAGCCGCGGGAATCTATGTCAAACGACTGATACTGGCCGACGCTTATTCCGTTCGCGTTTGCCGTCGGAATATTGATCGCAGGCACGCCCGCGCTGGTCTGCGTAACGGACGGCTGGAATGCGATCGGCGCTCGCGGGTCGACGATCGGTGCGGCGTAGGCCGCTTCGTCAGCGAGCAATACTGCAGGACCGAGATACATCACGACCGACATGACCCATGCAGTCGCCTTGACCCAAAGCGCATGCCCTCCGCTGCTCAGCGAAGAATGGTCGAAGTTAATCGCTCGTTTGCGCGCTTCCCGTTGAAGACAACGGTATTCCAATTCGCGCATCAGTCGACGCATGGTCGGTCTCACTCGATATTTTCGCTGAATGATTGCACGGCAGAATTCAGAAGATGGTCAACCATTTTCATAGACGAGTCGTCGCGAAACACGACTACCCACAACAGAGGTTCAGGATGAGCTCACGCAAAAATTGTTAAATAGACGTCACTCCGCTTTTGAAAAATTACCTTCGTTCATAAAAATGGTCTTGTCTCAATAACGACCGATCCCTCTCGTCATAGAAGCCGAGAGGGGCCTGGCTCATACGGGATCCGGTCGCGGCGGCGCGCTCGGCGCTGAATATGGCCAAAAAACCAACGTGCGAGAACGTTAAAAACCGTTTCGCTCCGAATCGGCACGTTTACAACAGGATCGTGCAGCCAAGAAAACAATCGTCGTGATCGCCTCGGCATTAGGAGTTAAAAATGGCATGAATCGACGTGCATGAAATAAGACGAACCGCAACCAGCGGCTCAGGCCTTGCGATCCGGACCGTACTTTCGAGCGCGGCCATTAACTCGCCAATCGGAAAAGTCACAATCCAATCGTCGGAATAATTCCGATTTACCATCGACCCGCACATAATGAGATCTCGTTGAAATCGAGACAGCGCCGGGAGGAAACGATCTTGTCGAGAAGGGCTATCTCCCGCGTGCGGAAGGTACGGAAGCGCCAGAGTGTCGCGCTATGGTCACGCGCGCGCGTCCCGCCGACTTCAGTCACGATGCGGCTAAGCCGTTCAGCCTTTCGCGTGGCACGGCCGAAATGCCGTTTTCACATTCGCGACCGCCTGACGGCCGCGGTTGGCAGTGTGGCAAGCGGAGCCGAGCGTCGAGCCCAAAGAAGCGGCTGCTATGACGGCTCGTGAATGCTCGATCGATCCGCAGCGAAGAAGGCGCAGAACCGCTCGAGGCATCTGCTCAGCAAGCCGAACGAATGAGGTGAGACAGGTGCGCGCCTACGTCGGACGTTGCATGAGCGGCCGCATCGAACCCAGCGCCCCACCGCGTCGACCAACCACGCGGCATTCGCGCACCATCACCGGCCGCTCACCATCGACATCCGCATCAGCGACGCGTCATATCGACGGACAGGATTTCGAACCCCGGTTCGGCGTGTTCGTTCGCCGCCGCGAGTGCTTCGTCGTAGGACAAAAAGGACATGGCGTCCTCGATCACGGGCGCGAGGCCGATGTCGCCGTCCTCGCCGGTGCAGAGGAATTGCTCGCCGGTTTTAACCACGTAGATGTTCGCCATGTGGCCCTCGATGGTTTGCATGGGGGAACTTCCAGTCTAGCTGTCATGGTCCGGTTCGCAACTTCGACGGCAGGCCGGCCAGCCGGCTTGCCGCCGCTGCCTGGAAGAACCTTGCGCCCGTATGTACCCGCCGCAACGCGTACGAGCCTTCGCCCGAACGCGGATCAGCAACAGGCTCAGCCTTTGCCGCGCCCACCCGTCGCTTTGCCCGCCGAGGCCGAACCACCGCCCAGCTTGCCGCCCGATTTACCGCGCGGCTTCTGCACGCTGAACGGGCTGCCGCTGATCACGCTTTTCGCGCCTTTCCCGCTTGCCGCACCCGCGCCGCCCGCGCGCTTCGCCCCCGGCTTGCCGCTCCCTTCCCCACTCCGCGGCCGCGCCTGCTTGCCCGGCATCGGCTTGGCGGCCGGCGCGGCCTGCAACACTTTCGGCTTCTTCGGCTTTTTCGGTTTCTTGATGAGCTGGCCCGTCGCGCTGGTTTCCGGCACGCGATGCTCGGCTTCGAATCCAGGCTCTTCCTCGCGGCGCAACGTCTTGCCGATCAGCGCCTCGATCGCAGCCAATTGCGGCGCTTCGTCCGCGCACACGAGCGACACCGCGACGCCGCTCGCGCCCGCGCGCCCAGTCCGGCCGATGCGGTGCACATAGTCCTGCGCGACGATCGGCAGATCGACGTTGATCACCATCGGCAGATCGTCGATGTCGAGGCCGCGCGCCGCCACATCGGTGGCGACGAGCATCTGCACGTCGCGCGCCTTGAAGCGCTCGAGCGCGCGCAGACGCGCCGGCTGCGGCTTATCGCCGTGAATGGTGTCGACCGCATAGCCGGCCTCGTCGAGCATGGCCGCCAGGTAATCGACGCCCGCGCGCGTCTTGACGAACACCAGCGCGTGCTCCCACTTGTTCTCCGCCACCAGATGCATGAACAGTTCCGGCTTGTTGCGCTTGTCCACCGGCACCACCCACTGCTTGATCCGGCTGGCCGTCGTGTTCGGCGGGCTCACGCTGATGTTGACGGGGTTGCGCAGAATGGTCGCCGCCATCGCGCGGATGTCGTCGGTGAACGTCGCGGAGAACAGCAAGGTCTGACGCCGGGCCGGCAATGCGGCGAACACGGCGTTGAGCTCGCGGGCAAAGCCGAGGTCGAGCATGCGGTCGGCTTCGTCGAGCACCAGCGTTTCCACCTGATCGAACTGCACCGCGTTCTGGCGGTTCAGGTCCAGCAGACGGCCCGGCGTGGCGACCAGCACGTCCACGCCTTTGCGCAGCTTCATCATCTGCGGGTTGATGCTGACGCCGCCGTACGCGGCCAGAAAGCGCAGGTCCAGGCCCTTGCCGTATTCGACGAAGCTCTGCAGCACCTGCTCGGCCAGCTCGCGCGTCGGCACGAGGACCAGCACGCGCGCGCGGTTGCTCGACACCGCCGGGCCATGCTGCACCAGCCGCTGCAGCAACGGCAGCGCAAAGCCGGCAGTTTTTCCGGTGCCGGTTTGTGCCGCGGCCATCACGTCCTTGCCGCCGAGCACCGCAGGAATCGCGTTGGCCTGCACCGGCGTCGGTGTCTGGTAGTTGAGATCCTGCAGAGTGCGCAGCAGAGGATCGATCAGGCCAAGCGAGGCGAAGGACATGGACGTATTCCGGGCTAAAACCGCAATTCTAGCGGTTGCCGCGCCGCCGGCCCGCGGCTGCGCGCATTCCTACGCGCGGCCCGCGCCCGTCTTCCGCAGCCGCATGTCGACCGCGCCGACGTTCTTCTCGTGCGCGACCAGCATCAGCGACAACGCGTGATGGAGATCCGGGTTCGCGAGCGTGGGCAGCAGCGCCTGCAGCCTGCGCACGACCCAGCGCTGCCCGCGGTTCAGGAACGCCATGCGCTCGTCCAGATCGTCGATCGCCATCGCCTTTTGGTAGAACGCGCCGGTCGCACGCGTCGGCGTGGCGCCGAGCGTGCGGATCGCGTCCACCAGCACGCTGCACCAGTGCGCTTCGTCCTGACGAATATGCGCGATCAGCCGATGCAGGTCGGGATCGTCGTCGATCTCGGCCGCCGTCTCCGATGCGACGCGTGCGCCCGCGCGCTCGGCCTCCAGCAGTTCGTCGAGCGCGGCCAGCAACGCGCTGCGGTCGGCGTCCGCGTCGGCCGGGCGCGCCGCGCCGGTGCCTTGGCCGAGGCGCGCCGCCGCATCGCACGCGATCCGGCGCAGCACGTCGCCGGCCGGCTCGATCGTCCGGACGCGGCCGACGCCCGTGCCCGCATACAGCGCCATCGCCTCGAAATCGCCGGTCATCGTGCGCAGCGGAGAATCGGTGCTGAACAGATAGATCGGCCGCCCTTCCTCGTCGCCGATCACCACGCGCGCGTCGCCGAACGGATCGCCGCGCTCGCCGCGCGTGACGCTCGACGGCAACACGCGCACGCGCGCGCCGCGCGGCCAGTTGATGTGAAAGACGTCGGTCAGCAGCGTGTCGCCGTCGCGTGCGTCGACGATCCGCTGCTGGTGATATGGATGCGCGAACGACTCGTGCGTCGCGATGAACGCGGTGCCGATCACCGCGCCCTGCGCGCCGAGCGCCATGGCGGCGGCCACGTCGGCGCCGTCGGCGATCCCGCCCGCGGCCAGCACCGGCAAGCGCGTCGCGCGCACCACCTGCGGCAACAGCTCGGCGAGCGGCCGATCGCCGCGCACATGCCCGCCGGCCTCGTGCCCCTGGACGATCAGCGCGTGCGCGCCGGCCGCGTCGGCCGCCTGCGCGTCGTCGACCGAGCCGACCTGATGAACCACGCGCACGCCCGCATCGCGCAGGCGCCGCACGACGTCCGGCATCACGTCCCAGAACAGCGCGACGACCGGCACCCGCAATTCGATGCACGCATCGAGCTGCGCGTCGAGCAGTTCGCGCGGCGTCGACGCCGGAATCAGGTTCACGCCGAACGGTTGCGCGGTGGCCGCGCGAACCCGCTCGACCTCGCGCCGGATCAACGCGACCGGCTCACGCACCATCCCGAGAAAACCGAACCCGCCGGCGGCGCTCACCGCACTCGCCAGCTCGGCCCGCGCGACACCGCCCATGCCCGCGAGCACGATCGGCCAGGCACAGCCGAGCAGGTCGCACACGGGGCGATGCAGAATCTCTACGGCGCGGGCGTCGAGCCCGTCGCCACGCGTCGGAATCGACATGCAGCGTCCTCCTTTCTGGATCGGCGGCGCACCACGGCCGACCGCCCGCAGTGCGCATTGCGCGACAGCGAAACGGAGCGTGGCGAACCGCACATCGAATTGCTCACATTGTGACATATCCGACCGTTCGGCTGCGGCGGCAACCGGTATTTCCCGATATTCGTCGCTACAGCGGCGGCGGCGCATCGGCCCGCTCGATGCGAATCATGTTGATCACGACAGCGGCAGCTGTCGACCGCATGACGCGCTGCGATTCGTCGCGCTCACAGGTGCAGCCAACGCACACTCGGACATGCTCGCGCAGCAGCGCTGCCGGCCCTGACCGAAGGGATGCGCCGTCACCGCATTGTAGAACCGCGCAAGCCAGAGATCGTTCCGCCTCCACAGCCGCATGCGGCGATGAAGCGCGCTGATGTCGCGCCGGCCAGCCCGAAGGCCACGATCGGCCTCGCCCCCGGTCTGCGCACCGGCGGAGGCAGGCGCTGCACCCACCGGCGGCACGATCGACGACAGTAGCACGTCAGCGCATACCGGATCTTGACGCGCCGCCGGGCACGATCGCGCCTGGGCTTGACGCCGCCCGGGGCGCTACGCGCGCGTATGGGGATATGATCCACAGTGGCCGCACCGCGTTTCCGGGCGCGCCGCGCGCGGGCTTGCCCGAAGGCGGCGCGCCGGTCACGGCGGGCGGCCGTATTGCGGGCGCGATCGGTGTGTCAGGCGTAGAGTCCGGACCGGATGCACGGCTCGCCCGCGCGGCATACAAAGCGTCGCGGCCTGATCCGCGCGCGTTTTCCATTCCCCGGGAGGAATCACGATGATCGACCAAGCAGGACTGCAAGTCGCGCCAGCGCTGAGCCAGTTCATTGAAGACGAAGCACTGCCGGGCACCGGCATCGACAAGGCCGCATTCTGGAGCGGTTTTTCGGCGCTGGTGCACGAGTTCGCGCCGCGCAACCGCGAATTGCTCGCGGAGCGGGAGCGCCTGCAGCACGAACTGGACGCGTGGCACCGCGCGCACCCCGGCCCGGTACGCGACCATGCCGCGTACCGCGCATTCCTCGAACGAATCGGCTACCTCGTGCCGGTCCCGTCGAACGTCGCGGCAGCCACCGCGAACGTCGACAGCGAGATCGCGACGCAGGCCGGCCCGCAGCTCGTCGTGCCGCTGTCGAACGCGCGCTACGCGCTGAACGCCGCGAACGCGCGCTGGGGCAGCCTGTACGACGCGCTGTACGGCACCGATGCGCTGCCCGAAGACGGCGGCGCCGAGCGCACCACGGCCTACAACCCGACGCGCGGACAGCGCGTGATCGACTACGCGCGCAACGTGCTCGACAACGCGGCGCCGCTCGCGAGCGGTTCGCACCGCGACGCGCTGCGCTACCGCGTGGAGGACGGCCAGCTCGCCGTCGAAACCGCCAGCGGCGTCGTGCACCTTGCGCAGCCTGCGCAGTTCGTCGGCTACCAGGGCGCAGCCGGCGCGCCGTCCGCGATCCTGCTGAAGCACAACGGCCTGCACGTCGAGATCCAGATCGATGCGTCCACACCGATCGGCCGCGCGGACCTCGCAAACGTGAAGGACGTCGTGCTCGAAGCGGCGGTCAGCACGATCATCGACTGCGAGGATTCGGTCGCGGCGGTCGACGCCGACGACAAGGTCCAGCTGTACCGCAACTGGCTCGGGCTGATGCAGGGCACGCTGGTCGAGGAAGTCGCGAAGGGCGGCAAGACCTTCACGCGCCGCCTGAACGCCGACCGCGAATACACGACGCCGGCCGGCGGCACGCTGACGCTGCACGGCCGCTCGCTGCTGTTCGTGCGCAACGTCGGCCATCTGATGACCAACGGCGCGGTGCTCGATCGCGACGGCAACGAGATCCCGGAAGGGATCCTCGACGGCGTCGTCACGACGCTGTGCGCGCTGCACGACCGGAAGGCCAAGCGCAACTCGCGCACCGGCTCGATCTACATCGTGAAGCCGAAGATGCACGGCCCGGTCGAGGTCGCGTTCGCCGACACGCTGTTCGCGCGCATCGAGGATCTGTACGGGCTGCCGCGCAACACGCTGAAGATGGGCATCATGGACGAGGAGCGCCGCACCAGCGTGAACCTCGCCGCCTGCATCGCGGCGGCGGCCGGGCGCGTGGCGTTCATCAACACCGGCTTCCTCGACCGCACCGGCGACGAAATGCACACCGCGATGGAAGCCGGCCCGATGATCCGCAAGGGCGACATGAAGTCGTCGGCGTGGATCGCCGCCTACGAGCGCAACAACGTGCTCGCGGGCCTGTCGGCCGGCCTGCGCGGCCGTGCGCAGATCGGCAAGGGCATGTGGGCGATGCCCGACCTGATGCACGCGATGCTCGAGCAGAAGATCGCGCATCCGCGCGCCGGCGCGAACACCGCGTGGGTGCCGTCGCCGACCGCGGCGACGCTGCACGCGCTGCATTACCACCTCGTCGACGTGCAGGCCGTCCAGCAGGCGCTCGAAAAGACGCCGTACGCGAGCGAGCGCGACGCGCTGCTCGAAGGGCTGCTGACGGTCCCGGTGGTCGAACGCGCCGAGTGGAGCGACAGCGAGATCCTCAGCGAAGTCGAGAACAATGCGCAGGGCATCCTCGGCTACGTCGTGCGCTGGGTCGAACAAGGGGTCGGGTGCTCGAAGGTGCCGGACATCCACGACGTCGGCCTGATGGAAGACCGCGCGACGCTGCGCATCTCGAGCCAGCACATCGCGAACTGGCTGCGCCACGGCGTGATCACCGAGGCGTTCGTGCTGGACGTGTTCAAGCGGATGGCGCGCGTCGTCGACCAGCAGAACGCGGGCGATCCGAACTACCGGCCGATGGCGCCCGACTACGAGCAGTCCACCGCGTTCGCCGCGGCATGCGCGCTCGCGCTGCAGGGCACGTCGCAGCCGAGCGGCTATACCGAGCCGCTGCTGCATCGGTTCCGGCTCGCGTTCAAGGCGCAACAGCAAAGCGCGTAAGCAGCCGCACGCGGGATTTCCCGCATGCGTTTTGACGAGACGGGTGGCCGATTTCGGCCGCCCGTTTTTCAATATGAATATCGCGGCTCGCGTCCGCGCAATCGGTCACCCAATTGCCTTCCGCGCGCAATTTGCAAGTAGAGGTTAAAACCCCAATTTGATCCGAATCAACGGTGCGCGACATATTCAGCGCCACTTGATGCGCGCGTTATACTCGGACCCATCTGCGGCACGATTCGTACGACCTTCGATTCACGAATAAACCCATCCGCGAACGCAATCTGATCGGTTCGCCCGGATGCGATTGCCGATGATCGGCATTCGTCTTTCGATGGTCCGTCAGCGCGGGCGCCCCGGGGGCGCGTATCGGACCGCCACCCACATGTCACACGAATAAACGCATCGGCTCGCCGTCCGGCCGCGATGCCCATCGTTCCACGCACCATGGCTGAAACCGACTACGCAGTGCCCAGCGAATCCCGCCGGACCGGCCGCGTCGTCGCTCGCGTGCGCCGTGCGCTGCTGCCGCACCTGATCTTCTACTCGGGGCTGCTGATCGGTCTGCTGCTGTTGCTGCTGTGCGCGATCGTGCTGTACGAAGGCCGCATCGACGCGCGCGACCGCGCCCGCACCACGCAGCAGAACATCGCGCTGATGGCGTCGTGGGACATCGAGCGCAACATCGAAATCTACTCGCTGTCGCTACAGGCGGTGGTCGACGGCGCGAACGACCCGGCAGTCGCCAATCTGCCGATGCCGCTGCGGCGCCAGGTGCTGTTCGACCGCGCGACGACCGCCAAGTACCTGGGCGGCATCTACGTGCTCGACGCGAACGGCGACATCGCGGTCGACTGCAAGACCGACGTTCCGCGCAAGGCCAATTTCGCCAACGAAGCGTATTTCGCCGTCCATCGCGATCATCCGGACGTCGGGCTGTACGTGAGCGACCCTTACCATTCGCGGCTGCGCGACGGCTCCCTGAGCATCGCGCTCAGCCGACGGATCACGCGGCCCGACGGGTCGTTCGGCGGCGTCGCGGTGATGTCGATCCGGCTCGAATATTTCCAGAACCTGTTTGCGCGGCTGGCGCTCGGCGATCGCGGCTCGGTCGCGTTGATCAAGACCAACGGCCGGATGGTCGCGCGTCAACCGTACGATCCGTCGATCGTCGGCCGCGACATCAGCCATGCAAGCACGTTCCGCCATTTCATGACGGCAAGCGAGGGCAGTTTCACCGACACCGCGACGATCGACGGCGTGCGCCGCCTGTACGTGTTCCGCCACCTCGAGAACCTGCCGCTGATCCTGATGGTCGCGCGCTCCGAAGCCGACACCTACGCCGCGTGGTACGACCGCGCGATCCCGATCGGCTCGGCGATGGTCGCGCTCGCGATCGGCTTCATCGGGCTGTCGCTGCTGCTCGACGTGCAGTTGCGCAAGCGCCAGCGCGCGGAAGCCGAGCTGCAGGCGCTGGCGCGCACCGACGGCCTCACCGGGCTCGACAACCGCCGCATGCTCGACGTCACGCTCGCCCGCGAATGGCGGCGCGCCGCGCGCTCGCAGCACGCGCTGTCGCTGCTGTTCGTCGACGTCGATCATTTCAAGCGCTACAACGACACACAGGGCCATCAGGCCGGCGACGATGCGCTCGCCGCGGTCGGCCGCTGCATCGCCGGCTGCCTGCGCCGGCCGGCCGATTACGCGGCCCGTTACGGCGGCGAGGAATTCGTCGTCGTGCTGCCCGACGTCGACACGGACGGCGCCGTCGCGATCGCCGAGACGATCCGCACCGGCATCCTCGATCTCGGCATCCGCCACGATGCGGGCATGTGCGGCCGCGTGACCGCGAGCATCGGCGTGACGACCTGCTATCCGGAACGCGGCGACACCATCCAGGCCGCGCTGAAACTCGCCGACGACGCGCTGTATCGCGCGAAGGCGAGCGGGCGCAACCAGGTCGTCGTGCACACGGCGGCCGACGGCGAGCGCGCACCGCGCCGCGCCTGAGCGGCGGCCGGCCGGCACCGACCGTCGCCGCGCACCGCAAAATCGCCGACAATGTCGGCTCGCCGCGCCGCCGCGCGCAGCACGCGTGCGCACCGCCGCGCCCGCTTCGGACCACCATGAGACTCAAGGCGAAGATATTCCTCCTGGCCATCGTGCCGTTCCTGCTCGCGATCGCCGGGATCGGCTTCGGCGTGCGCCAGCAGGCGACCTCGCTCGCTCGCACGCAGCACGCGACGATCGAGGCGGCGTATCTGGCGAGCAAGGAAGGCGAGCTCAAGCATTACGTCGAGCTCGCGACCAGCGCGATCATGCCGCTGTACGAAGCGAGCGGCCGCAACGGCCGCGACGACGCGATGCTGCGCACGCAGGCGCTCGCGATGCTGCAGAAAATGGACTTCGGCCCGGACGGCTATTTCTTCGTATACGACCTGCACGGCAATTCGCTGATGCATCCGCGCGAGCCCGAGCGGGTCGGCCACAACTTCTGGTCGATGCGCGACCCGCAAGGCGCGCTGACGATGCAGCAGCTGATCGGCGCCGCGTCGCACGGCGGCGGCTACGTGCGCTACGCGTGGCAGCGGCCGTCCACCGGCAGGATCGCGCCGAAACTCGGCTACGTCGTCGCGCTCGATCGCTGGGGCTGGATGCTCGGCACCGGCATCTATCTCGACGACGTCGACACCGCGCTGCAGCGCATCGACGCGCGCGCGTCGGCGAACATCGAGCGCACGATGAGCTGGCTCACCGCGATCGCGCTGACCGGCGCCGCGGCGATCGCCGTGTGCGCGCTGGTGCTCAACGTCAGCGAGTCGCGCAGCGCCGACGCAAAGCTCAAGCAGCTCGCGCAGCGCGTCGTCGAATCGCAGGAACAGGAGCGCGAGCGCTTGTCGCGCGAACTGCATGACGGGATCAGCCAGATGATGGTGTCGGCGAAGCTGATGCTCGAATCCGCGCTCGCGCGCTTCGAGCGCGGCGCGACGCGCATGCCCGCAGCCGAGCAGGCGCTCGCGTCCGGCATCGGCCGGCTCGGCGACACGCTGCGCGAGGTGCGGCGCATCTCCCATGCGCTGCGCCCGGCGATGCTCGACGATCTCGGCCTCGCGGCCGCGCTCGAGCAGCTCGTGCGCGAGCTCGGCGAGCAAAGCGGCATCGACATCGGCTACACGCAGGTCGCGCACAGCGGCGCGCGGCCGTTGCCGGCGCCCGTCAACACGGCGCTGTTCCGGATCGCACAGGAAGCGCTCAGCAACATCGTGCATCATGCGCATGCGTCGCGCGCGGCCGTCACGCTCGACGTCGGCGCACATGCGGTCACGCTGAGCATCGCCGACAACGGCTGCGGCTTCGATGCCGAGCGTACGCAAACCGACGCGCGCCGCGGGATCGGGCTGCGCAACATGCGCGAGCGCCTCGACGCGCTCGGCGGCACGCTGACGATCGCGTCGCAGGTCGGCCATACCGTCGTGGCCGCGCGCGTGCCGCTGCGCGCCGCCGCGTGACGGCGCGCCACCATAACCGGAGACCTTTGCCGATGAGCCCACCCGACACCGCCCGGCCCGCCGCCCGACTGCTGCTCGTCGACGATCACCCGCTGGTGCGCGACGGGCTGCGGATGCGGCTCGAGGCCGCCGACCTGTCCGTGGTCGGCGAAGCCGGCAACGCGGACGAGGCGCTCGCGCTCGCCGCGTCGCTCGAGCCCGATCTCGCGCTGATGGACGTCGGCATGAACGGGATGAACGGCATCACGCTCGCCGGCGTCTTCCACGAGCGCTTTCCGGCGATTCGCGTGCTGATGCTGTCGATGCACGACAACCTCGAATACGTGACGCAAGCGGTGCGCGCCGGCGCGAGCGGTTATCTGCTGAAGGATTCGCCGGCGAGCGAGATCGTGCGCGCGATCGGCGCGGTGCTGGCCGGGCAGACGTTTTTCAGCGAAGGGCTCGCCGCGCGGATGATCCACGCGAGCGCGACCGCGTCGCCGCTCGACCGGCTGACGCCGCGCGAACGCGACATCCTCGACGCGCTGGCCGAGGGGCTGTCGAGCAAGCAGATCGCGCAGCAGACGGGGCTGTCGGTGCGCACGGTCGAGACGCACCGGCTCAATCTGAAACGCAAGCTCGACATCGAAGGGCAGGCGGAGCTGATCAAGTTCGCGGTCGAGCATCGGCGGCGGTAGCGGGGCGGGGCACGCGTGCGTCGCGTGGCAGTTCCACCGTCGCGCAGTCGCCATGCGCGGCGGCGGCGGCAAAAGAAGGCCGTCGCCTGCCGAGCGGATGGCCCGCCACGGCATCGCCCCGTTCACGCGACGTGTGCTACCCCGTCGACCGCTTGCGCACGCCAGCTGGATTTCGGCCGCACGCCAATGAAAAAGGGCGCCCTGGAGCGCCCTTGATTCATACGGACCGACCGAGCGCGTCGCTCAGTTCGTGCGCGCGTTGTGCTTCTGCAGATACGCGATCAAGCCGTCGATGCCGCCCGACGCGAGCTGGCTCTTGAACTGGCCCTGATAGACCTGGATCAGCCATGCGCCCGACATGTCGATGTCGTAGATCTTCCAGTCGTTGCCGACCTTGCCGAGCCGGTAGCCGACCGACTGGCTGTCGCCGGGCGTCGTCACCGTCGATTGCACCAGCGCATCGGCGCCCGATGCACCGCCGGCCTTGAACGAGAACTTCGCGTCCTGGCTGCCGAGCTGCGCGAGCGACGCCGCATAGGTGCGCGTCATCAGCAGCTTGAACTGCTTGTACAGCTCCTGCTGCTGTTGCGGGTTCGCCTGCTTCCAGGCGTCGCCGACCGCGATGCGCGTCGTGCGCTCGAAGTTCGTCGCGGGCAGGAAGCGCTGCTCGACGACTTGCGTGACCTTCGCCATGTTGCCGCTGCGCGCGACCGGATCGGCCTTCATCGCATTGACGGTGCCTTCGACCGCATTGCGGACGACGTCGACCGGCGCGCTCTGCGCGAAAGCGGAAACCGACACGGCGGCCGCCGCGACGAAAGCAAACAGATGACGTTTCATACGGATATTCGCACTCGATGAGAAAAAACGGCCGGCGCATTGCACCGATTGCAGCGGCCGGTGGGTCGAAGTATAGCGGCCCGCACGCGCGCCTGCCGTGGCGTGACCGACTGTTACCTTTCAGCCCCCTTTGTCACAGCCGCTGCATAGCGCGGCGAGGCGTGCCGATTATTAAGCACACGCTTACCAATTGCCGGTGCGCGGGGCCGATTCCAGCTATGCGGAGCAAATATCCTTCCCGCCCCTTTACGAGCCATCGTCACGACCGAGCGCA
This sequence comes from Burkholderia sp. WP42, assembly GCF_000745665.1. Taxonomy (NCBI): domain Bacteria; kingdom Pseudomonadati; phylum Pseudomonadota; class Betaproteobacteria; order Burkholderiales; family Burkholderiaceae; genus Burkholderia; species Burkholderia sp. WP42. Next base: position 169,794 of record NZ_JQJT01000019.1, read on the forward strand.
CGTTGCGCCGGTATACTCGTTGCTTTGCCCTTGCCAGCCGCTCCCCACCGCCAAATGGTGACATCTCTCATCATCCGACTCGTTGCATGGTCGGTACGCCGCCCCGTCCTGGTCGTCGTGCTGTCGCTCGTCATTGCCGCATGCAGCGGCGTGTACGTGGCACAGCACTTCAAGATCAACACGGACATCAGCAAGCTCGTCGATGCCGAGCCGCAATGGGCCGCGCTGGGTCAGGCGGTCGACAACGCGTTCCCGCAACGTAACGGCACGATCCTCGCGGTCGTCGAGGCGCCCGCGCCCGAGTTCGCGACGGCCGCCGCGCACGCACTCACCGGCGCGCTGCAAAAGCAGTCCGACGCGGGTCGCATCGGCCAGGTCGCCGAGCCCGGCGGCGGGCCGTTCTTCGAGCACAACGGCCTGTTGTTCCTGTCGCCGCAGGAAGTGTCGGACACGACGACGCAACTCGCGAGCGCGCGGCCGCTCGTCAACGAGCTCGCGAAGAACCCGAGCCTGACGGGCCTCGCGACGACGCTGTCCACGCTGCTCGGCCAGCCGCTGCTGACCGGCCAGGTAAAGCTGCCCGAGATGGCCAAGCTGCTCGCGCGCAGCGCCGCGACGGTCGACGACGTGCTGGGCGGCAAGCCGGCCGCGTTCTCGTGGCGCGGGCTGGTCGACGCCGACGCCGCACGGCAGCCGGCGCGCGCGTTCGTCACGGTGCAGCCGGTCGTGAACTACGGCGCGCTGAAGGCCGGCGCCCAAGCCACGCAGGTGATCCGCGACACCGCGAAGGCGCTCGACCTCACGCAACGCTATGGCGCGGTCGTGCGCATCACCGGCGAGCAGCCGCTCGCCGACGACGAATTCGCGTCGGTCGAAGACGGCGCCGCGCTCAACGGCGTGCTCACGCTGCTCGCGGTGCTCGTGATCCTGTGGCTCGCGCTGCGCTCCAAGCGGATGATCGGCTCGGTGCTGGTCACGCTGTTCGTCGGCCTCGTCGTGACGGCCGCGCTCGGCCTCGCGATGGTCGGTTCGCTGAACATGATCTCGGTCGCGTTCATGGTGCTGTTCGTCGGCCTCGGCGTCGATTTCTCGATCCAGTACGGCGTGAAGTACCGCGAGGAACGCTTCCGCGACCCGCGCATCGATCACGCGCTGATCGGCGCCGCGCACTCGATGGGCATGCCGCTCGCGCTCGCGACCACGGCGGTCGCGGCGAGCTTCTTCTCGTTCATTCCGACCGCCTATCGCGGCGTGTCCGAGCTCGGCCTGATCGCGGGCGTCGGGATGTTCATCGCGCTGCTGAGCACGCTCACGCTGCTGCCGGCGCTGCTGCGCCTGTTCGCGCCGCCGGGCGAATCGAAGACGCCGGGCTTCCCGTGGCTCGCGCCGGTCGACGATTTCCTCGATCGCCATCGCAAGCCGATCCTGATCGGCACGCTCGGCGTCGTGATCGGCGCGCTGCCGCTGCTGCTGTTCCTGCGCTTCGACTTCAACCCGCTGCACCTGAAGGATCCGCACAGCGAATCGATGGCGACGCTGCTCGCGCTGAAGGATTCGCCCGAAGCGGCCGTCAACGACGTCACGCTGCTCGCGCCGTCGCTGGCCGCGGCCGACGCGGCCGCCAAGCGCCTCGACGCGCTGCCGGAAGTGGGGCGCACGACGACGCTGTCGACGTTCATTCCGACCGACCAGCCGGAAAAGCGCGCGGCGATCGCCGCGGCCGCGAGCGATCTGCTGCCCGCGCTCACGCAGCCGGCCGCGCCGCCCGCCACCGACGCGCAGCGCGTCGCCGCGCTCAAGCGCGTGTCGGACCTGCTGAGCTACGCGGCGGAAGATCATCCGGGCCCGGGCGCGGCCGCCGCGCAGCACCTGTCGGCATCGCTCGCGAAGCTCGCCGCAGCCGACGCCGCGACGCGCGATCGTGCCGAACACGCGTTCGCCGACACGCTGCGCATCGCGCTCGAGCAGCTCGCGACGCTGCTGCAACCGCAGGACGTGACGCGCGAATCGTTGCCGCCGCAACTGGTGCGCGACTGGGTCGCGCCGGACGGCCACGCGCTCGTGCAGATTTCGCCGAAGGTGCCGAAGGGCGTCGACCCGAACGACGACACGATGCTGCGCCGCTTCGCGAAGGCCGTGAAGGCGGCCGAACCGGGCGCGATCGGCGGCCCGATCTCGATCCTGCATTCCGCGGAGACGATCATCAAGGCGTTCCAGCACGCGGCGCTGTGGTCGATCATCTCGATCACGATCCTGTTGTGGATCACGCTGCGCCGCTTCGGCGACGTGCTGCGCACGCTGGTGCCGCTGCTCGTGTCAGGGCTCGTGACGCTCGAGATGTGCGTCGTGCTCGGCATGTCGCTGAACTTCGCGAACATCATCGCGCTGCCGCTGATGCTCGGCGTCGGCGTCGCGTTCAAGGTGTACTTCGTGATGGCGTGGCGCGCCGGGCAGACGGGGCTGCTGCATTCGAGCCTCACGCACGCGGTGCTGTTCAGCGCCGCGACGACGGCGACCGCGTTCGGCAGCCTGTGGCTATCGCACCATCCGGGCACGTCGAGCATGGGCAAGCTGCTCGCGCTCGCGTTGACCTGCACGCTGATCGGCGCCGTGGTATTTCAGCCCGTTCTGATGGGCAAACCGCGCGTGAAGCGCGTCAAGAACCAATCGCAAGGAAACAATGAATAAGGTGCGAATCATGACGGTGACCGTCGCCGCCGGCGCTCTGCTGAGCGGCTGCGCGACGGGCCCGAACCGCAACCCCAACGACCCGTTCGAGCCGGTGAATCGAGCGGTGTACACGTTCAACGACACGGTCGACACGCACATCGCCCAGCCGATCGCGAAGGGCTATCAGAAGATCACGCCGACGCCGCTGCGTACCGCGATCAGCAACTTCTTCTCGAACCTCGGCGACCTCGGCAACATCGCGAACAACCTGTTGCAGCTGCGCATTACCGACGCGACGCAGGATCTGATGCGCGTCGCGATGAACTCGGTATTCGGCGTCGGCGGCCTGATCGACATCGCGACGCCCGCAGGGCTGCCGAAGCATCACCAGGACTTCGGGCTGACGATGGCGCGCTGGGGCATGCCGGCCGGTCCGTACCTGGTGCTGCCGGTGTTCGGGCCGAGCACGATCCGCGACGGCGTCGGCCGCGCGGTCGACGTGCGCTTCAACCTGCTCAACTACATCGAGCCGGCCGTGCGCAATCCGATGTACATCGCGCAGTTCGTCAGCGCGCGTTCGGACCTGCTCGGCGCGACCGATCTGCTGAAGCAGGCGGCGCTCGATCCGTACTCGTTCGTCCGCGATGCGTATCTGCAGCAGCGCAAGTCGCTCACGTTCCACGGCGAATCGGCGTCGGCCGAAGCGCCGAACTACGCGCAGCCCGATGAATCGGGCGCGGCGCCGGCGGCCGCGCCGTCCGCGCCGGGGCTGCCGAATTACGAAGATCCGGGCGACGCGGGCGGCGCAGCGGGTGCAGCGCCGAACAATGCGCCGGCCGCGGCCGGCTTGCCGCAGTACGACGATCCGGGCGCGGACAGTGCGATGCCTGCGAGCGCGGCGGCTGCTTCTGCCGTGCCTGCCGCGTCCGCCGTGCCTGCTGTGTCTGCAGCACCCGCTGCGGCGCTGGCAACGCCTGCATCGGCGTCGACCGGCGCAACGACTGCGCCGGCCGCCAACGGCGCACCGATCGCGCCGGCAATGCCGACGCTCCCCGCGAGCGCGCCTGCCGCGCAGTAACGCGGCACCGCGCCGGCCGCAATGCCGGCGAGCGCTGCATCATGCAGCGCTCGAACCGTCGACGAACCCCATGTTTCTCGGAACATGGGGTTTTGTTTCTTGGGCGGCAGCATGGTTGACGCGGTATGGCGCGATCCGTTCGAGCAAGCCCGCGAGATCGCTACCAGGTCGCCGTCACGAAGCCGTGTAGAAGCCCCCGCACGCGTGCCCGACGCGCAGCGCAACCGCTCGCCGTTACACGATGGCGAGGTCCCCGTGAAGGCACACCCGGTTGCGTCCCGAGCGCTTCGCCTCGTAGAGGGCTGCGTCCGCTCTCGCGCTCAGGTGGTCCAGGGTTTCGCCCGCTCGCCAGCCGGCCACGCCGCAACTGATGCTGTATCGACACGGCCCGGCGGCGGTCGTCATGGGCTGGGCGGCGACTGCATGGCGCAGTCGCTCCGCGATGGCCCGCGCGTCGTCCAGCGCCGTTGCCGGCAGCAGCACGGCAAATTCTTCGCCGCCCATGCGGCCAAGCACGTCGCCACGCCTCAGTTGCATCTGCGTCACGCGGACGAATTCGCGCAGCACGGCGTCCCCGCCAGCATGGCCGAGCGTATCGTTGATCGCCTTGAAATGATCGAGATCGACGATCAGCAGCGCGGTCGGCGAACCCTGCCTGCCCGCTTCCGCCAACTGGACGTGTGCAACGGCTTCAAAGCCCTTGCGCGAAAGCGCGCCGGTGAGGAAGTCGCGGTTCGCGGCCTCGCGCGCGTCGGCGAGCAGTACGTCGTGCACCATCATCATCGAGGACATCGATAGCGTCGGCATGATCGCCGCGGCCGCGACCAGCAAGATCACGTTGCCGGTGGAGGCGAACATCAGCGGGCTCGACGCTTCGTCCAGCGTCATGAAATAGATCCCGCGCGCGATCTGGCATAACGCGAAGAGGAATGCCATCGCGGCGGTCACGCGATAGGAATAGGCCGAGCGTCCGGACGGGCGGTGCCGGAGCACCAGAAGCGCGACCGCGATGCAAACCGCAGCAGTGAACAGCGTGGTGACGAGTACACGAAGCGGAATGCTGTCGACCGCATAGCGCCAGTAGACGAGCGCGATTCCCAGCGGCAGAAGGGAGACCATCAGCACCGGCCAGTGGGCCGGACGCCCCAGAAAACGGGCGCAGCCGGCGTAATACGCGACGGCCGCCCATGCCATCAGCATGTTTGCAGCAACGACGGACAGCGTGTCCGGAATCCTGAACCGCATCAGGAACAGCGGCAGAGCGACGACGGTCGCGACATTGGCGGCGAACCATTCGAGCACGCCCGGTATCCCCGATCGGAGCAGCGAACCGAGCAGCACCAGCAGCACCGCGCTCATGAGTGCGGACGTGGCGATAGCCATGGCAGGATCGAGCATGTCAGTCGTGGACCAAATCGGGATTCGCCAGATTACCGCGGAACGCGGCGCGAATCTCGACGACGATGTGCTGCTCATCGCGGCAGCCGCAATCCCGACGCCCGGTTTTCCGCGAATGACGCTCGTGTGCGTGTGCGCGTGCGCGAAATCAGGCAACGCAGCGGCACGAGAAACGAAACGCGGCGCGCGCCGCTCAGACCATCCGCATCGCGCCCGCACGCTCGAACGCGTGCCGCGCCTGGATCAATGTCGTGCGCGCCGCGCGCGCGTCGGCGGCCACCTGCAGCAGCGGGCCGAGCTGCGACGGCTGCTTCAGCAGTTCGCGCAGGATCGGCAGGATGGCCGTGCTGCCGTCGTCGCGCAGCCCGGCCGTCGCCGCGCGCGGCAGCGTGCGCCAGGCGGGATCGACGATCGCGCGGCACACCGCGAACGGCACGCCGCGCGACGCCGCGAACGCGGCTGCGATATGCGATTCCATGTCGACCGCGAGCGCGCCCTTGGCGCGATGCAGCGACGTCTTTTCCTGCTCGCTGACCACCGGTGCGCCGACGGCCGCCATCGTGCCGCGCGTGACGCGCGACCACACCGGCGTGTCGTGCAACGCGGCGACGAGCCGCGTGCTCCAGGCCGGATCGGTCTGCACGCGGCCGAACGGCCCGTCGATCGCGTCCGCGATCACGAGCGCGCCCGGCGCCAGATCGGGCGCGAGCCCGCCCGCCGTGCCGAAGCTCACGATGCCCGCACAACCGCGCGCGGTCGCCTCGGCGAGCGCGCGCTCGAGCCGGTCGGCGCGTGCGGCGAATACGGCCTCGACGCCGTGACCGCGCGCGATGCGCGCCTCGAACGCCATCCCCGTGACGGCGATGACGGGCAACGTGCCGGTGTGCAGCGTCGCAGCCACGCGTCAGATCCCGACCGTCACGCGCGTCGCGTTGGCGCGCTTCAGGTTGCGATAGCGCGCGAGCGCCCACAGCGGGAAGAACTTGCGATAGCCGTGGTAGCGCAGATAGAACACGCGCGGGAAGCCGGTCGCCGTGAAGCGCGTCTCGTCCCACAGGCCTTCGTCGTTCTGCTGCGCGATCAGGTAGCCGATCCCGCGCTCGACGGCCGGGTGGTTCACTTCACCGGCGGCCATCAGGCCGAGCAGCGCCCACGCGGTCTGCGACGCCGTGCTCGGCGCCGGTTCGAAGCCGCGGTAGTTGAGCTTGTAGCTGTCGCCGTCCTCGCCCCAGCCGCCGTCCTTGTTCTGGATCGACAGCAGCCACTGTGCGGCGCGCTTCACGCGCGGATCTTCCGGCCCGAGGCCGGCTGCGTTCAGCGAGCACAGGGCCGTCCACGTGCCGTACACGTAGTTCATCCCCCAGCGCCCGTACCAGCTGCCGTCCGGCTCCTGCTCCTTGAGCATGTAGTCGAGCGCGCGGCGGGCCGGCTCGCTGCTCAGCGCGCTTTCGCCGAGCTGCGCCAGCATCGACAGGCAACGGCCCGACACGTCGGCCGTCGGCGGATCGAGCAGCGCGCCATGATCGGAGAACGGGATGTTGTTCAGGTAGTACTGCGTGTTTTCCGGCTCGAACGCGCCCCAGCCGCCGTCGCTGCTCTGCATGCCGACGACCCATTCGCGCGCGCGCGCGATCGATTCGCGATACGTGTCCGTGTTCTGCAGCTTCTGCGCGCGATCCATCGCCATCACGACCACGGCCGTGTCGTCGACGTCGGGGTAGTGCGCGTTCGCGTACTGGAACGCCCAGCCGCCGGGGCGCACGTTCGGACGGCGCGAGATCCAGTCGCCGCGCACGTCGAGGATCTGCAGCGGACGCAGCCAGTCGAGGCCGCGCAGCACAGCTTGCTCCGCACGCGCGTCGCCGGTTTCGAGCAGCGCATGCGCGGCGAGCGACGTGTCCCACACCGGCGACAGGCACGGCTGACAATACGCTTCGTCGTCGTGCACGACGAGCAGCTTCTCGATCGACTTGCGCGCGATCGCCCGATTCGGATGATCTTCGGGATAGCCGAGCACGTCGTACATCATCACGGCGTTGGCCATCGCCGGATAGATCGCGCCGAGCCCGTCCTCGCCGTTCAGGCGCTCGTCGACGAACGACACGGCCTGGCGGATCGCGCGTTCGCGCGTGTAGCTCGGGAACAGGCCGTCCGCCGCGCGCAGCGCATGGTCGACCACGCGGAAGAAGGCGAACCAGCCGGGGCTCTGGTGGCCCTGACGCGGCAGCAGCCCGGCGTTGACCGGCGGGTCGATGAACAGCTCGTCGATCCGCACGCCGCGCGGGTTCTTCGCGAGCGGACGCTTCGCGTTCAGCACCAGCAGCGGCACGATCACGGTGCGCGCCCAGTACGACACCTTCGACAGGTGGAACGGGAACCACTGCGGCAGCAGCATGATCTCGACCGGCATCATCGGCACCGCGCGCCACGGAATCGCGCCGAACAGCGCGAGCTGGATGCGCGTGAACACGTTCGACATCTCGGCGCCGCCCATCGCGTGGATCGCGCGCCGCGCGCGCTGCATGTGCTCGGCATTCTCGTCGTCGCCGATCACCTTCAGCGCGAAATACGCCTTCACGCTCGCGCTGACGTTCGGCGCGCCGTCGGTGAACAGCGGCCAGCCGCCGTCGGCCTGCTGGATGCGGCGCAGATAGCGGCCGATCTTCTGTTCGAGCTCGAGATTCGGCGTCTCGCCGAGAAAGTGGACGAGCAGCACGTATTCGGCGGGAATCGTCGAATCGGCTTCGAGTTCGTAGACCCAGTGTCCGTCCGCGTTCTGTGCGGCCAGCAGCGCGTCGGTCGCGCGGGCGACGGACGCGTCGAGTCCGGCCGGCACGGTGCCGGCGGACAGGTTAGCCATATCGGTGAGATCGTTCATCGGTCCCTCTGTTGCTTACTGTGTCTGGAGCACGTCCGCGGCCAGCTGGCCGGAACGGATCGCGCCCTCGATCGTGGCGGGCAAACCGGTGGCAATCCAGTCGCCCGCCAGCACGAGATTGGTCCAGCGCGTGCGCACGGCCGGACGTTTCATTTCCTGCGACGGCACCGCCGCAAAGCCCGCGCGCGGCTCGACCACGAGCTGCCACGCGGGAAGCGGTTCCGGATGCGCGCCGCTCACGCGCGCGACATCTTCCCAGATGCGCCGCGCGAGCGCATCGCGCGGCATGTCGAGCCAGCGGCCCGCATCGCGGATCGTCGCGGCGAGCGCGCCGGCGCCGCTGCGCACCGCGTCGACGACGCCGTTGATCACCGTCGTCTGCAGCGCGCTGCCTGCCGCCGGCGTGTCGTGCGCGAAATACGCGGTCACGACCGCACTGAACGCATCGGGCGCGGTGAGCTCGGGCACGAGCGGCTGCGCGACCTCGGGCGGCACGGCCAGCACGACCGTGTCGCCCGGCGCGAGATCGATGCGCTCGCCGCCGATCGCGACCGCGTCGAGCGCATTGCCGTGCGCGCCGAATTCGAGTGCATCGAGCCGCGAGTTCAGCCGGATCTGCGCGCCGCCGTGCTGCAGCATCCGCAGCGCCGGCTCGACGAACGCGCTGCCGAGCCCGTGGCGCGCGACGAGCGGCCGGCAGCCCGCGCCGCCCGCGGCAAACATCCCGCACAGCACCGCAAGCGCGAGCTCCGCGCTCGCGTGGCGCGGCTCGACATTCAGCGCCGCGAGGAAATACGGCCGCAGCCAGCGGTCCCACAGCACGCCGTCGCATCGCATCGTCTGCGCGAGCGAGCGGCCCGGGCGCGCGAACGCGAGCGCAGCGAGCGCCGCGTAGTCGAGCGGCGTGGTGCCCGGTGCGCGCGAAGCGGCGTCGAACAGCCAGGCCGGCCAGTGTCCGCTGCCGAAGCGCAGCGTCCAGCGCTGCTGCGACGCGACGTCGACCACCGGGTATTCGGCGAGCGCCGGCCCCGTCAGCTGGTCGGCCGCGCCGATCCCGCGCAGATAGCGCTGCGTCGCCGTCTGTCCCGCGAACACCTGATGCAGCCCGCTGTCGAGCGTCGTGTTCAGCATCCCGTCGAACCACGAGCGGCAACGGCCGCCCGCCTGCGCATGCGCGTCGTGCAGCACGATGCGCCGCCCGCGGCGTTGCAGCTCGACGGCGGCCGACAGGCCGGCGAGTCCTGCACCGATCACGTGGACGGTTCTGGGCATCGGCTCAGAACAGCGCGTAGCGCGCGGCGATCATCAGCATGCGCGCCTTCGGCTTGCGCAGCGGCGCGCGCGGATACGCGAAACCGCGCGCGATCGCGGCTTCCAGAATGCAGCGATACGCGCCCGACATGATGCGCGGCGCCTTCACCTGCGCGCGCGTGCAGGTGTCCATCACCGCATCGGCGGCGCGGAAGTGCGCGAGCGCGCGTTCGACGAGCGTCGCGCACACGCGCGGCAGCGCCGGGTCGCGCACGATCGTCGCGGGATCGGCGATCGCGATGCCCTCGCGCGCGAGCAGCTCGCGCGGCAGATAGCAGCGGTTGATCGCCGCGTCGTCGTCGATGTCGCGCAGGATGTTCGTCAGCTGCAACGCGCGGCCGAGATGGTGCGACAGCTCGATGCCTTCCGCTTCGGGGATCCCGAAAATCCTCACCGACAAGCGGCCGGCCGCGCTGGCGACGCGATCGCAGAACAGGTCGAGCGTCGGCTCGTCGGGCGCGCAGATATCCTCTGCGGCGTCCATCGCCATGCCGTCGATCATGGCGTGAAAGTCTTCGCGGCGCAGGTCGAACGCGCGGATCTCGCGCTCGAGCGCAACCAGATGGCGCGGCGGCTGGCCGGCGAAGCACGCGTCGATGTCCGCGCGCCAGCGGTCGAGGCCCGCGTTGCGCTCGGCGCGCGGCAGGTCGCTGTCGGCGATGTCGTCGACGGCGCGACAGAACGCGTAGACCTGGAACATCGCGTCGCGCTGCGCGGCCGGCAGGATGCGCATCGCCAGATAGAAGGAGCTGCCCGATGTGACGGCAGCGGCGTCGGTTTCTTGTTCGTCCACGACGAGATTGGAAACGGCCAAGACGAGCTCCACGGAGACACCCACGCGGGGCGATTGAAGAGGCCAGGCCCGGCTGGGTTGGTCAGGGCGTCGGATGCGTGCGAGATATGCGAACGATCGACGCAGACAGGCATAAATTACCGGCCGGAAGCCGGAATTGGGCGAAAGTATAGCAATCTTTGAAGTTCGATGGCGGAGACTCTCCGCGCGTCGCGGGCCGCCGCGCGGGGCCTGCGCGGCGGGCGCCCGCGTGCAATGGCATCGGGGCGGCCTCAGCCGTAAACGATGTCGCGCTGCAGGTCGAGCGCGATGAGGCCCATTTCCCGCGTGAGTTGCAGCATCGCGCGACGGTCGAGCCGCGAGCCCATGAAGCTCGTCACGCGGCCGTCGGGCTCCGCGGTGAACTGGAACGACGACGCGCCGGTGCCGAACCACGCGCCGGGCACGTCGGGCGATTCGTGCCAGTCGATCTCGTCGAACACGCGCGTGATGCCCGCACGCACGGCGTCTGTCGGGCCGATCGGCGGCGCGACGTCGCCAAGATCGTCGAGGGAATAGGGGCCGGGCTTGTCCGGCTTGCGGTAGAAGAGATAGTCGACGTTCATGGGGCGCAATCGGAACGAAAGCGCCAAATTGGCGCGCTTCGTGACATATTGAAATCAGATCACTATGAAATGTGATCTGTACGACACAAAATAGCGCCATTTCGCGCGCAACGCAACGGCGGGGCGGGCGCGTGCCGCGATGTGCGTCCGCATGCTTGCACGCGCGCCGCATCGTCTAAGATGGACACCTCTCTCGAACAAGACGAACGCCATGGAGACGAACGTAACCGCCGCCCAGCAGTCCGACCATCCCGTTTTCGTGCTCGTGCACGGTGCGTGGCACGGCGCATGGTCCTATGCGCCGGTCGCGGCCGCGCTGGCCGCGCGCGGCTATCTGTCGATCGCGCGCGACCTGCCCGCGCACGGCATCAATGCCCGCTTTCCCGCGTCGTATCTCGCACGCCCGCTCGACAAGGACGCGTTCGGCGCGGAGCCGTCGCCGGTCGCGAACACCACGCTCGACGACTACGCGACCCAGGTGCTGCAGGCCGTCGACGACGCGTATGCGCTCGGCCGCGGCAAGGTCGTTCTGGTCGGGCACAGCATGGGCGGCCTCGCGATCACGGCCGCCGCGGAACGCGCGCCGGAGAAGATCGCGAAGCTCGTCTATCTCGCGGCGTTCATGCCCGCGTCGGGGGTGCCCGGCCTCGACTACGTGCGTGCGCCGGAGAACCACGGCGACATGCTCGGCGCGCTGATGCTGGCGAGCCCGCGCGTGACCGGCGCGCTGCGGATCGATCCGCGCAGTGGCGATGCGGCCTATCGCGCGCAGTTGAAACAGGCGCTGTACGACGACGTGCCGCAAGCCGATTTCGACGCAGTCGCGAACCTGATGACCTGCGACGTGCCGGCCGCGCCGTTCGCGACCGCGATCCCGACCAGCGCCGCGCGGTGGGGCGCGATCGATCGCCATTACATCAAGTGCCTGGCCGACCGCGTGCTGCTGCCCGCGTTGCAACAACGCTTCATCGACGAAGCCGATGCGTTCGCGCCCGACAATCCGACCCACGTGCATCAGCTCGACAGCAGCCATTCGCCGTTCATGTCGCAGCCCGCCGTGCTCGCCGGCGTGCTGGCGGATATCGCGAAAAGCTGAGCGGCGCGCCGCGCCGCCGCGCTCAGCCGAACGCGACCGAGCGGTCGCGTCCGAGCCGCTTCGCACGATACAGCGCGGTGTCGGCCCCGTTGACGAGCACGTCGCACGATGCGAGACCCGGCGTCGCATACGCGGCGCCGACGCTCGCGGTCACCGCCACGCTGACGCCTTCCGCCTCGACCGGCGTGCTGCCGATCGCGTCGCGCACCTTGTCGGCGACGAGCAGCGCCTCGTCGAGATTCGTGCAGGGCAGCAGCAGCGCGAATTCCTCGCCGCCGAAGCGGCCGAACGTGTCCTGGGCGCGCACGATCGACGCCACGCGGCGCGCGGTCTCGCGCAGCACCGCGTCGCCGACGGCATGCCCGAAGCGGTCGTTGATCGTCTTGAAGTGATCGAGATCGAACAGCAGCACCGACAGGTCGCCGCCGTAGCGCTGCCAGCGCGCGAATTCGTCGCCGAGCCGCGCCTCGAAGTAGCGCCGGTTCGCGATGCCGGTCAGGCCATCGACGTTCGCGTGCTCGCGCAGCTTCGCGACCGCCTCCTCGCGCTCGCGCTGCATCACGCTCACGTGCGTGACGTCCGAGATCGTCACGCACACGGCCTCGACGTCGCGGCCGCGCGTGAGCGGCATGAACGTGCAGTCCTGCTGCATGTAGTCGACGCCGCCGGTGATCGGCCGGTCGTGCTCGAAGCGAAACAGGTAGGGCCGCTGCTCCCACGAGCTGAACGCGAAGCTGCCGAGCTGGAACACGCTCTGGAGCTTGCGCTCGAGCCACGCGCGCGGCAGATCCGGAAAGCAGTCGAACAGGTTGCGGCCGATCACGTCGGCGGCCACCGTGCCGCTGTGGTCCTGCATGAAGCGGTTCCACATCAGCACGTTCATCGCGCGATCCAGCACGAACAGGCCGAAACCGACCCGCTCGATCACGAGATCGCTCAACGACGGCGTGCCGGCGGTATTCATAGCGCGGACAGCAACGCGTCGAGCGCGTCGCCCATCAGCCGGATCGAATCCTCGGCCATCAGCATCACGAAGTGCGCGCGGAACCCGTGATCCTCGAGGCCGAAGTTCACTTCCAGCAGCAACGCGACGCTCCATGCGAGCGCGTTCGGCTGGAATACGTCCTCGAACGACACGTTCGCGCCCAGCAGCCCGGGCGGGAAGAACACGGGCTTGCGGCCGAGTTCGTCGAGAATCGACGCGACGCACGCGCTCATCAGCACGTTGGCGACGTCGAACACGAGTTCGTCCTGCGTCGCCATGCCGGCATACACGCCGTCGCCGAACGTGCGCTCCATCAGCGACATGAGCCGCGCGACGCCGGCGGTGCGGCACAGCACGATCGCCTCGCCCTTGATGTCGGAACGGAAGCCCTGGCGTACGGCCGTCACGTTCTCGTGAATCCCCGTCATCTCGCGCAGCGCGGCGCCGGCTTCCGACGCCCCGACGACCCGCACGCGCGGGACCGACAGCTCGATGAAGTGGCCGAGCAGCAGCGCGAGCCGTGCAGCGGCACGACCCATCGCGAGGTTGGCGATTTCCTGCAACGCGTCGCGTTGCTCCGCCGTGAACACCGATTCAGGCATACAACCCATACTCCTTGAGAATGGGCAGCAATGCCTCCGACGTCACGGGCTTGGCTACGAATGCGATCGCGCCGAGTTCGCGCACGCGGGCTCGCGCCTGCGGCTGAATATCGGCGGATACCACGATCACGAACGTGTTCAGATCTTCGTGGCGCAGTGTCTCGAGGACCTGATAGCCAGTCATGTCGGGCATCGTCAGGTCCAGAAACATTACGGAAGCTTTGCCGTCACGATAGAGCGCCAGGGCCTCATGACCATTCGCCGCATATGCTACGTCAACGTCCCAGTCTCCCGGCAACGCCTTGGTCAAAAGCTTGCGGGCGAGCAAGGAGTCGTCGGCGATCACGATCGGCAAAGGCATGGCAGCGAAGCGGTGTACGGAATGGTCTCTCTCGCGTTAACGACCGCTCGGCGCCGTTCTTGAGGCGCCGTGCAATCAAACGCTGGCACCGCCTTGCAATCGCACGCGGGCGGCGCGGCACGAAGCACGCGACACACCGCGCCGCAATCGCCGGCGGGCGCATGTATCTGTCATAGGGAAAGCAAGGGGCGATTCTCGGAGTAAACCGGAGGCGGTGCAACTCGCCATTTTCACCATTTCGAACAGAATCGGTCCGATCTCCGCGCGTTGTCGAAACAGGCTCGATCATTTTCGAGATAAGCACGCAAAATTTTTCCTTGTGTACGTTTGCGCTGCCGGATTCATAGCGTTTTCATTCTTTCAATGCAGCCCTGTCGGATTCGACAGGTTTGCGGGTGCGTCCGGGCGAGACGGTGGGCGTGCACAACTCGTTTATGATGGGGCACTCCAGCCTCGTCGCCCTGTTCAATGACGTCCGAACGTCCCGCCGATTCCCGCCCTCCCGCCGCCACACCCGCCGACGACTGGCAGGACGACGGCGCCTACGCGTCCGGCGCGCCCGAGCACGATTTTGCGGTCCGGCGCGTGACGCTGATCGTGCTGCTGGTGGCGGCGATCGTGCTGCCGTGCATTTACGTGTCGGTGATGGCGTACAACGACCTGAAGGCGCGCGAAGCGGCAGCGAGCGACGTGACGATGCGCACCGTGCGCGTGGCGGAAGAACATGCGCTTAAAGTGTTCGATCTGACCGAGACGCTCGATGCGCGCATCGTCGATCTCGTGCAGGACATGGACGACGCGACCGTGCGCCGCCAGGAATCCGACATCCACGAGGCGTTGAACACGATCGGCGGCGGCTATCCGCAGGTGGCGGCCGTGTCGATCTTCGGCGCGAGCGGCATGCTGCTCGCGAACAGTCTCTACTATCCGGCGCCGTACGCGTCGATCGCGAACCGCGACGATTTCGTCGGCATCCGCGACGGCAAGGTCATCGAACACATCTCGCGGCTGATGATGGGCCCGCTCAAGCTCGAGAACATCCCCGTGTTCAACACGGGCGTCGCACGCCGACACAGCGACGGCTCGTTCGCCGGCATGGTGTCGATCGCGCTGAAGTCGTCGTATTTCAATGCGTTCTACCGCAACCTGCTCGGCGGCTCGGCCACCCCGATGACGATGGCGCTCGCGCGTTCCGACGGCGCCGTGATCGCCTCGTATCCGCCGCCGCCGTCGCTCGCGCACACCGATCGCACGGCCACCTTCGGCAACCCGCACAACGATCCACGCGCGGGCGTCGTGCGGGTCGGGCACGACGGCGCCGGCAGCGAGATCGTCGCGTACCGGCAGGTCGGCAGCTATCCGGTGTACGTCACGTGCGCGTATCGGACCTCGGCGATCTGGCACGAGTGGTACGAGCATCTGAGCGTGCTGTTCATCTCGATGTTCGCGCCGTCGATCGCGCTGTGGTGGGTGATCTGGCTGTCGCTGAAGCGGTTGAAGGCCGAAGAGCAGGCGTGGGACCGCTGGCAGGCGGAGGCGTCGATGCGGCGCTCGATCGAATCGGCGTACCGGCAGTCGCGCAAGATGCAGGCGCTCGGCAACCTGGTCGGTAGCGTCGCGCACGACTTCAACAACCTGTTGATGATCATCTCGAGCAACGTGCAGATCGTGCGGCGGCGCGGCGTCGCGCAGCTCGACAAGGAACTCGCCGCAATCGAGCGCGCGTTGAAGAACGGCCAGTCGCTCACGCGCCAGCTGCTCGGCGTCGCGCGCAAGCAGCCGCTGCACAACGAGACGATCGACGTCGGCCAGTGGCTCGGCACGTGCCGTGAACTGCTGAAGACGTCGCTCGGCTCGAAGTCGTCGCTGGTCGTCGCGATCGAGCCGGGCGTGTGGCCCGTGCGCATCGACGTCGCGGAGCTCGAGCTTGCCGTCATCAACCTCGCCGTCAACGCGCGCGACGCGATGCCGGCTGGCGGCCGCTTCACGGTCGGCGCACGCAACGTAACGCTGCGCCGCGAGGACGGCTTTCCGCTGACCGGCGACTTCGTGCAGCTCTCGCTCGACGATACGGGCATCGGCATGGCGCCCGATGTGCTGGCGCGCGCGTTCGAGCCGCTGTTCACGACGAAGGGGCAGGGAATGGGCACCGGCCTCGGGCTGCCGCAGGTATTCGCGTTCTGCGAACGCTCCGGCGGCCTCGCGACGATCGACAGCGCGGTCGGCGCCGGCACGTCGGTGCGTCTCTATCTTCCGCGTGCGCGCGCCGAGGACATCGTCGTGCGGCCGCCGGCCGCGGTACACGACGGCGGCGCGCTCACGGGCCTGCACGTGCTGCTGGTGGAAGACAATGGCGAGGTCGCGGCCGGCACCGAGGCGCTGCTCACGCTGCTCGGACATCGCGTGACCTATGCCCCCACCGCCGACGACGCGTTGCGCCTGATCGAGGGCGTCGCCGCGAACGACGCATTCGATCTGGTGATTTCGGATATCCACATGCCGGGCCGCCTGAACGGCATCGACCTCGCCGAGGCGGTCGGCAAACGCCCGGACAAGCTGCCCGTGATCCTGGTGACCGGTTACGCCGAGGAGCTCGACCGCACGCGCACCGTCAATGTACGCGTACTGTCGAAGCCGTTCGACATTGCGCTGCTCGACGAGATTCTGCTGGGCATTCGCGAAGCGCGCGACGATGCGCGGCACGACGGCCGCTGACCTGCGCGCGAGGAGCGAGCCGCGCATGGGCGCCGCTCGCGGGACGGGCAACGCGGTCAGGCGGCCTTGAGCGTGCGCACCCAATCGGCGTAGCGGTCGACGAAGCCTTGCAGGAACGTACGCGTGTCGTCGCTGACGATGCGGCCTTCGTCGTCGATACGTGACGGATCGTGCTTGATGAACATTTCCGGTTGCGTGAGCATCTTCACGTCGAGATACGCGAGCACGTTGCGCAGGTGCTGCTGCGCGAGCGCCGTGCCGACCGCGCCCGGCGACGTGCCGAGCACCGCGCCCGGCTTGCCCGACCACGAGTTGTGCCCCCACGGGCGCGAGCCCCAGTCGAGCGCGTTCTTCAGCACGCCGGGAATCGAGCGGTTGTATTCGGGCGTGACGAACAGCAGCGCGTCGGCCGCTTCGATCGACTGTTTGAAACGCTTCGCGACTTCCGGGAAATCTGCGTCGTAATCCTGGCTGTACAGCGGCAGCTCGCCGATCTCGACGAACTCGAACGAGAAATCGGCGGGCGCGAGCGAAATCACGGCGTGCGCCAGTGCGCGATTCCACGAACCGCGACGCAGACTGCCGACGACGACCGCAATGCGATGAGACATGGCTTTCTCCTTCCGATGGGTAGGGAATCCGCTCGATTGCTTCCGAGCAGGCGACAAAGGTCTGTTTATAGGCAAGCCAGCCCGTGAGCCATCCCGCGGGGCCGGGCGGCCGGCTTTCCACAAGGTTTTCCACAGAAATTGTGGATAACTTCGGCGTTAAGGTCTGATGTTACCCACCGCTCGCCGCCCGAATGCGCGGCACGCTGCGCGGGTTAGGGCAAGCATAGCGTAGTGGGCCGAGACGGATCACGAGTGCGCGACGGAAGATTGCCGCGCGGTGCCGCGCCCAGTAAGCTGCTGGCACCGCGATGCGCCGGGCCGGCCGGATGCAATCGGTACGAGAGACTTTCGACCCGCCGCCATGCCGTCCACGTACGACGATCCCGTTTATCTCGCCCAACTGCGGCGCGACCTGTTGCGCTTCGCGCGGCTGCAACTGCGCGACGCCGATGCGTCCGAGGATGCCGTGCAGGAGGCGCTGGCCGCCGCATGGTCGCATGCGGGTGACTTTGCGGGACGGTCCGCGCACAAGACCTGGGTGTTCGGGATCCTGCGCAACAAGCTGGTCGACATCCTGCGCGCGCGGCAGCGGACGGTGAGCCTCACCGCGCTCGATGCGGAGCTAGACGGCGAATCCGTGCTCGATCGCGAGTTGTTCCAGGACAACGGACACTGGGCCGCGCATACGAAGCCGCGGCCATGGCCTCGCCCCGAGACACTGCTGCAGCAACGGCAGTTCTGGACGCTGTTCCAGGCGTGTCTCGACCATCTGCCGGAAAACATCGGACGCGTATTCATGATGCGTGAATTCCTCGATGTCGAGATCGACGACATCTGCAGCGAACTCACATTGACCGCCAATCATTGCAGCGTGCTGCTGTATCGGGCGCGCACGCGCCTGCGCACGTGCCTCAGCGAAAAAGGACTGACGACCGAAGATGCTGCCGGGGAAATGTAAGGACGTGACGCGCCTGCTGTCGGATGCGCTCGACCGTCCGTTGACGCTTCATGAGCGTATGCGCGTGCGCATGCATCTGCCGGGCTGCAGCGGATGCAGGGCCTATCGCAGGCAGATCGCGGTGCTGCGGGTGGCCGCGCGTGCGGCGGCGGGGGGCGAGGGCGGTGCGCCGGATGGCGGGGAAGAGTGACGGGCCGTGTCGTCGTTTTTGTCGACAAGCGCACGTGGTGGTGGGTTTGGGGCTGTTGTGGCCGCCGTTGTTGAAGGCGTCGCGGCCGTGCCGTGCCCGAGCAGGTGGAGTCGGTGCGTGCTGCACATCAACCGGGTGTCTATGCGCCTGGTTGATGTGATATGTCGAATATGCGTTATAGAAATTATTCGAAAAGCGCGCGCACCAACTCGGGCGGACGACCAATGGCGGCCTTGCCTCCATATACGACGATCGGCCGCTGCAGCAACACCGGATGCGCGGCGATGGCTTCATAAGCCTCCGCGTCCGTCAGGTTTGCGCGGCCCAGGTCCAACGTCTTGTACGGCTCCTCGCCGTCGCGGAGCATGTCGCGCACGGCGCAGCCGAGCTGACGATGCAGGGCTTCCAGTTCTTCGACCGTAGGCGGCGTTTTCAGATATTCGATGACGTTCAGTGGTATGCCAGCGACATTCAACGACTCGACGAGCGCGAGCGTTTCGCGGGATTTTGAGCAGCGTGGGTTGTGGTAGATCGTGATCATCGTTCAGAAGGGCTGCGGGAGAGGGAGGGGCGTATTGTAGCTAGTCTCGGTGCAAGCGCTTCAGGCAGGCTGTAGGGGATGGGAGGCCGCGTTTCGCGTTGCGAGACGTCTGCCTGGAGAGATGGGGGCGCTTGTGCGATGGGTTTATGCGCATAAAGCGGAAAGCGGGGGCGCTGTCCGCGGGTGTCTCACCTAGTCGTTGCGACCAATGTGGCGAACGGTGCGCGCAATTGCTACGAGCCTCGATGATTGCGCGAGTGCCAACGATGACGCGCCAGCGCGCCGTACGCCGGCCTTATGCGCATCGAGCGCCCCTGCGCCGAGGTGTGGCGCTTCGCCGGATACGTCATCCAAGCCATTGGGTGACGCGCAACCGCCTAGCGTGTCCTCACGGCGACCGGAGTGCCGTACGCGACGGCCGATTTATATATCGCGCCGGGAAACGACCGTTGACGGCAAGCACGCTCGCCGGTTTATGCGCATAAACGCCCGGAAGCGTATGCGGTTTGGCGAGCCGTGAAAGCGATCCAAACATTGCTGTCGTCGTCGTTCCGCAGCCGCCGTCGTGGGCGGCTCGATGACTTGCCAGTACATTGCCTACTTCGAGCCGAAGGCGCGTCGTCGGCCGTCGCCAGGAGCCGCGGAAGTTTATGCGCGCAAACCCACGCATTCGCGCGCGGCGCCGGACGCAACCTGGCAGTTACGGAAACACCGTACCGATGGCGGCAATCGGCCCCCCTCCATTCGGGCAGCAACCCGCTACCCCGCAGCACCTGCAGCATTCGCTCGCATCGCTGGCGCGCGAACATCCTCCTTGGCTATCCATCCGTCGCCCCGGCCCGTTTATGCGCATAAACCCGCCTCCCAAATGCGCTCCGGCGACCCCACGATTCGCGTGAATCGTTGACCCAAACCTCCGTTCTTGGCTACCCGCCCGTCGCCTCAGCCGTTTATGCGCATAAACCTACCTGCCAAATGGCTAACGCACATCTTCGGAACCACAATTTCATTGAAATATAAATATCGTGCGGTAGAATTCCAACGACCAAAAACAGGAGTGAAAATTGGCCGCGGAAATCATTGCAGTCACTCAACAAAAAGGCGGTGTCGGGAAGAGCACGATTGCCATGCATCTCGGCGCGGCATTCCATGAAAAGGGCAAGCGGGTCCTCGTCATCGACGCAGACGGTCAAAACACACTGGTTCACTGGTCGAGTGCATCGGGTGACAGCGACGCAGGTATCCCGTTCCCCGTCGTCAACCTTGCGGAAGCCGGCGGCCAGATCCATCGCGAGATCAAGAAGTTCATCAACGACTACGACATCATCGTCGTCGACTGCCCTCCGTCGATCACGGAAAAGGTTTCCGGTGTCGTGCTCCTCGCGGCCTCCATCGCCGTGATTCCGACGTCGTCGTCGCCTGCCGACTATTGGTCGAGCGTCGGGCTCGTCAAGCTGATCCAGCAGGCGCAGGTGATGAACGAAGACCTGCGCGCAGTGTTCCTGCTCAACAAGACGGAGGAGAAGCGCATGCTGACCCGCGAACTCAAGCGGGCTCTCGAGGAACTCGGCTTCCCGCTGTTGAAAACGCAAATCCCCACCCGCGAGGCATACAAGCAGGCGATGGCGCTTGGCCAGACCGTGCTGCAGATGAACGATCGCGGCGCGCGGCTGGCCGCCGCGGAAATCCGCGCATGCGCCGACGAAATCGTCGCCATGCTGCCCTGACTTTATGCGCATAAAGGATTCACATGAAACCCTCCCAATTTGCAAAGGGCTTCCAGGCGCGCCCGGACATCACGACGAGTGAGAAGCGCACGGCGCTTGATCGACTGAATGCCATCGACGGTATCGTCAAGTCCGAGACGGCTACGCCGGCTGCAACGAAATCCGCTCGAAAAGAGACGCCGCAGGCTGCGGCTCCCGAGTTCCTGCTCGACGCGTCCACCGATGAGTCGCCGCAATATCGCGCTTGGCGCCTCGAGCACCGCTATGCGCCGGGCCAAGTGATCGAACTGCCGCTGAAGGCAATCAAACATAGTCCGTTCAACCCGCGACATTTCTATCTGAAGTCGTCGATCGCCGAACTCGCAGTGAACCTCGCGAAGCAGGGTCAGCAGCAGGCGATTCACGTGATTCCCGACTACGACAATCCGGGCTCGTATTTCGTCAGCGACGGCGGCCGCCGCGTGCGCGCGCTGAAGGAAGCGAACAAGGAATCGGTCAAGGCGATCGTGATCGACGTGCCTATCGGGATCCAGAGCTACAAGCTCGGCTACGATCTGAACGTGCAGCGCGATTCGCAGACGGTGTTCGACAATGCCGTCGTGTGGCGACGCTTCCTCGACGACAAACATTTCCAGAGCCAGAAGGAACTGTCCGAACATCTCGGCCTCGATGAATCGACGGTCGCGGTTGCGCTGTCGATCGGCAAACTGCCGGAGTCGGTCATGCAGGAAATGGTCGCGCGTCCGGATCGCTTCGGCTCGAACATGGCGTATCAGGTCGGCCGCTATCACAATGCACGCGGCACCGAGGCGACGCTACGGCTGATCAACAAGATCGTGTCCGACGATCTCAGCACGCGTCAGGTATCGGACATCGTCAAAGGTCGCGTCGCGGCGCAGGAAACGCCGAAGCCGGCGGGCCGCCAGCGCTATGCGCAGCGCTTAGAGATCAAGCTCGGCGGCAAATCGGTGGGCGACCTCAAATCGTACGGCGACGATCGCATCGAACTGCGCCTGCGCGGCCTGCCGAAGGAGAAGCGCGACGCTATCCTCGAGCAACTCGAGCGGATGCTGTTGTCGGATTGACCGAGCCGGCCGGCAGGGCCTCGAGTCGCGCGGCCCGCTCGCCGCTGGACATGAGGCCGCCGGCCACGGTCAGTCGGAGACGCCGCAGGCGGGCCTCAGGCGGCCCGCGATTGATTCAGGGTAAAGGACAGCAGGTCGCCGTCCGTCGGCTCGCCCCAGGTCTTCTGGGCCAGCCAGTCGAAAAACGCCGTCTCGGCCAGCTTGGAATCGAGGCCGCGCTTGCGCCAGTCGTCACGCAGGTGCGAGCCCATCGTCGGCAACACTTCCGCCTCGAACGACTCACGCGCCACTTCGCGCTCCGCGTCGCCCTGCTCCTCGTACAGCACCTTCGCTTCCTTGCGGCGGAACGCGGCGAATTCGCTCAGCAGGCGGGCCTTCAGATCGTCGGGCTGCGCACTAACGGCCTTCATGGACGGCGTGCCGGCCGGTAGCGTGTCGACCGACTCGACCGGCGGCGCATACCCCTTCTTCAACGCGTCCTTGAACAAGGCCGGCGCACTGCGCACCGGCGGCAGCGTCGTGCTGCGCATCCGCTGCTCGGTCATCTGCAGCGCCGCGCGAATCCGGTTTTCCTCGCTGTCGGCGTAGAGCGTCTGCGCTTCCTTGAGCGGGATGCCGAGCTTCACCATACGGTCGACCAGCGTGCTGTCGAACACGTTCGGATGCTCGTCGAGCGCGAGCATCGGCTGCTTGCGCTCGGTCACACGGAACTGGATCTCGGCAACTCGCCGGCCTTCGCGATGCTCGATCAGCTCGACGAAGATGTTGGTGACCGCATTGACTTCGGCGATCGCCGGACGCAGATAGTCGCGCTTGAAATATTTGTACTCGCGCTTCGCCTCGTCGCCGGCTTCCGTGTCCGGCGTGCCGGACAGGATCGGGCGCCACCACTCCCACGGCTCGCGCATCGTCAGGTGGCTCGGGTTCGTCAGATAGCGTACGCAGATTTCATACAGCGCCAGGCCGGCGCTGCTGCGCAACTGGCTCTGAAACTGCAGGCTCAGACGCGCGTACTGCACCGGATCCAGCAGCTTCTTCTTGATCTTCGGCGCGAACGAGAACTCGACCCATACGCGGCGCGTCGACGGATCCTCGAGGATTTCCGCATCGGCGATCAGCGTCGAGATCCCCCACTTGCGGCCGGGCTTCTGGCTCGACGTGCCGGTGCTCCACTCGACCTGGACCGACACCATGCGACGCAGGTGTTCCTTCACCAGAGCGGTGTCGTTCGAGTCGAAGGCGGAATTGGCGACGATGTCCGACAACAGCGCGCGATAGGTATCGCCCGAGTCGTCGGCCTGCTGCGCGACGGCGAGCAGCACATTGAACAGCTTGCGGGTCAGGAGGGTGATCTTGCCGCTCTTCGGCTGAATCGCGATCGCCTCGACGGCCTTCCGCAATTCGGCTGAACTGGCACTCACCACATCCACATCGGTTTTCTTGGCGCGCTTCGTGGCCATGCGTCGGGTCGGAGGAGAAGTTTCACGGAAGGATAGCGCCTGTGGTGATGTGCGTCCAGAACGACATGCTCACCATACGCGGTGATGCGGACGTGTCACGCCGCACTCACCCCAACCGACTCCCGAAAACCCTCACCAGTCCGGATTTACGGCGTTTCGGGCCAATCCAGATGTGTCGCGGGATGCGCTAACTTCACAGATTTTCGCCTGTGCCGGACACGTGCGCAACTTGCTCCCGTATCGGCTCACCTTTCGATTTGTCGTAATTTTACGACTCAGCGGGACCCGTGCCTCACCGGGACGTCAGCGGATGCTTCTGTGGATCCTGTATGCATGTACAGCGACGCAAACCGCACCCGCGAAGTCCGTCCGACGTAACGGCGATACCAGCCGAGGACCGCTCCCACAAGCCTGCCGAGATCGTTTCGCAACCGCGGGCGCGCATTGTACAGCGCCTGGAAACCGGATGTTCCCGAAAACGCTCACCTTATGGACTCCACAGACTGTGCGCGAGGAGCCGGGGCATCCCCGACACATCTAGGCTCAGGTATTCGCTCCTCCCGAAAACGCTCACCTTTTCGACGAATTCGACGTCGGAACTGCCACCAACGTCACTCCCGAAAAACCTCACCGTAACCGTCGCAGTATCAAAAATGTCAATCGCGCCCGGTACTTACGAGATCCTCTGGCTCACAAGTTCGGCGACACACCCTCCCGCAAAACCTCACCTGTAGCACCTATGAATCGGCACGGTGCCCCGATGGCCGCTCCCGAAAAATCTCACCTTTGCCAAAAAGAGGCACAGCAAAAAACCGATTTTCGCCGCCTCCCGTGGGCTTTCCGGCGAATCAAGACCCTCCTGGGTCCCGAAAAAGCTCACCTCTGATGCCTTTTTGTGCAACTGACACTCCTGAAAAGGCTCACCTTTGAAGTGCTCCTCCGGCCTGTGACTCGTCCCCCGAAAAACCTCACCTCAACGGAATCCCGCCCGGAAACCCCGCACTTCGCTCCCGAAAAGACTCACCTTTCCCCGGCCACAGGCGCTCGAGCGCACTTTTTCTGTGCAAAAACACCGTAGACTCCCGAAAAACCTCACAGTAAAAACCTGTGACGTCCCGTGAAACCTCACCTTTTGTCGGAATTGCCTAAAAGATGGGCAAAAACAGGGCGGGAAACGGAACCCGCAAGTTCTCACCCATCGCTGCACAGGCAGACAACTGTGTATGCAGGCGCCATGAGGGTTCTGGGGATGCGAGCTCCCGAAAAGCCTCACCTTGGCCAAATTTAATGTTTTACTGTGATCCCGAATCCGCTCACGACCTTTCCCGCATCGGCTCACGCAGCTCCCCGAACCCCATCACTTCAGCTCCCGCAGAAGATCACCTTGGCTCCCGTAAAACTTCACCTTGTCGCCTCGAAAGCCTTGCTGCATAAGGATCTGCGGTGGCGTTAACGTTTTTAACTAAGGGTTCAAGGGTGTTTACTTCTAATACTCTCAAGACTCAGCTCACCGAGTTTTCCACAGAGACGCTACTCGCCGAACACCGACCGTAGCCCGGATGCGCCAGAATGTGAAACATATCGGTGTTTTTGATGGCTTCCGGTATATCCTGATAAAACAAGGACTTGGCGATCAATCTTCGCTTTGTTTCACGATATGTACGCCCTCTATCGACGAAAACGACGCACAACCACGCCTGCCATACAAATTGACGTAAATTCGCCACGACCAACCAAATAAGGTATCAAAGAACACGTATTTCGTTATGATCGCAACATCGAACACCGACGAGCTCCATCATGACGCTGGATGAAATACGTGAAGCTATCCGACGAGAACTGGAATCACTGCGCGCAAGCGGCGCACGGCGCCAGGAACTCTCGCTACACGCGTGCAAGCGCTTGTTCTTCGATCTCGGCATTCGGCCGTCGGCCGCGAACGTTCGGGACCTGACGCAGACCGGCAGCGCGAGCGACATCCCGAAGGACATCGACCATTTCTGGGAACGGATTCGCGCCGCGTCGAAGATCAAGCTCGACGGCGCAGCGATTCCCAAAGCAGTCGAAGAGAAAGCCGGGGCTTTACTCTCAGCGCTCTATGACGAGGCGCTGAAGGCAGCGAAGGAGAGTCTCGATGGCGATCGCGAGCAGATCCGCTCGAGCATGGTCGATGCGGAACAACGGTTACGCGACGCCGCCGTCCGCCAGGAGACGCTGGAAGCCGCACTGGCACGCAGCGAAAACCGCAACGATCAGTTACAGGCGCGCCTGACCGAACTGGAAGTACAGCTGGCGTCGCAGTCGACGCACGGCTCGGCGAACGAAGCCACACTCCTCGCCACCATCACACGGCTCGAAAAAGAACTGGCCGCGACAACGGGCCGAGTCGATGCCGAGCAGACGCAAAACGCTGCGCTGCGCGACCGAATCGACGCGCTGCAAGCCGAGTTGCAGCAACGCACCGAGCATTACGCGCAGCAAATCAAGGATGCGGTAGCCGAAGCCGAACGCCGGGTCAAACCGATGCTGGTGGAGCTGGACTCGCTACGCAGCATGGCGTCGACCTATCAGAGCGGCTTGCGCGATGTGCAGCGCAAGGAGTTCGATTTCCTCCAGCAGCTGAGCACGGCGAAGGCGCGCGCCGATCGCCTCGAGGAACAGTTGCGCAGCCAGAGCGACGAGCTCGAGCGCGCAACGCGTGACGCGAACACGTTACGCGCGAGCCGCGGGATGAGCCCCGAGATTTCGGCGCTGATGCGGCGTCTGGCTGATGCGGGTCAACTGGACGCCGACGCGTTTTCCGCAATTGGGACGTCGCTGGATCACGAGGTGCCTGTACCGAGCCGGTGCCCGCGTTGCGATGGCGAGCCGGAGTTGTCGCATGGCGACAACGGGTTCGAAGTGTCGTGCCCCGAATGCGACCATGCATCGGGATTCTGGCCATCCCGTTTCGAAGCAGCTACGCGGTTTGCACGCGACTGACACTGCCGAGCAGCACTGCCGTCGCGCAAGGTGAGGTAATTCGGGACCGTCAAGGTGAGATTATTCGGGAGCTGTGCAACGGTGAGGCCCAGTGGATCAAGGCTGCTCACGGATCACACCCGTAAGCAGCCGGCCGCCCTTCAGTGAGTTTCGTCCCGATCCGCCTCATCACCGTTGAGGAGTTCCTCTCGCCAGTTCTTCCACGCACGGTGCAGCCGGTTCGATGAAATGGGCCGCACGAAGCCGAGCCATTTGCCGACACGTTCCGGCGGTACATCGTGCTCGAACAGCTCCGCGGCGTACGTGTTGCGGAGCGTCTGCGGACTCGCGCGCGCAGTGCGCGACGATGCGAGGCCCGCTGATTCCACGATCGCGTCGATCGCACGCAACATGGTCGCCTTGTGCATCGGTCGCCCGGCGTGTGATGCGGGGAACACGAGATCGCCGGCGATGTTTTGGCGCTTGCGCTCGACGAGCCAGGCTTCGAGCAGCGCGATCGCAAATGACGCGAGGTGGGTTTCACGTGCGAAATCCGGATGCGTCGACGGGATGTGCAGCGATGTCCCACTCGTGTTTATGCAACTAATAGTAAGAACCCGCGCTTCGCCGGTTTTCACGCCGGCGCCGAGAAACGCAGCGACGAGCGCGCGGTCGCGACGTTCCTTCCAGTACGCGGAGCCCGACACGCCGATGGGCGAAAACAGGTAGGCCAGCAACTTCGCGCGTTCGGCTGGCGTCAGGAAACCGGTCGGCTCGTTGTCGCGCGCGTGGCGCCACGTCGCTTCGCCATCCTGAGCGATGAAGCGGGCCGGGTTGGTCGAGGCCAGTTCGGTTTGCCGGATGTGATCGAGCACGCGTTCGATCAACCGCAAATAGCGCATGCGCTGCGTTTTTCGGATCGGTAGTTCGCCGACGAAATTTGCAATCGACGCGGTATCGACGGTGGCGAGGTTTTTCTGATTGGCGCGCAGCCAGGCCAGAAAGGCCCCCCATTGTGCGCGATAGACGTCGGCCGATGAGCGGCGGTATTCCTGCATGGCAAGCCACGCGTCGAATGCGGTGTCGGGCGAGACGATCCAGTCGGATGCGCTGCGGTCGAACAAGTCCTTTCCCTCAGGGCGTGCCGGGGTGTCGGGGGATGTGGGGAGAGACATTTGATTTATTCCGTTAGTTGCGTGCATGGTAGCCCTTTGCGCAACATCGCGGGCAGTAGCCTGGGCGAGCGCCGGCAGTCCGCGCTTCTCATGGCGGATGTCAGTCGCCCCACGCCTTCGACGGACGGTGGACGCGCTCGCGGGCTGCATGGTTCTGCGCTTTGTCCGCTGCCTCGTACGCTAGCACCGCGAACGAGAACACCGCGGGCAGGGCGTTGGAACGGCCGAAGTCAATCGGATCGTCCGTCTCGGGAAAGGTCATGTCCGACGGTCTTTCGAACAGCTGCCGCATGCCGGCATCGTGCCGGCTCGCAAAGCCGAGATCGGCCAGCGCCTCGGCTTCGATGGCGTGCAGCAGGCGCCACGACAGCGGTACACCGTGGCGGATATAGCGCTCGGCTATGTGCCGAACGATCAGTTCGAGGTCGTGCGCGGCAGCCTTGAAGCTGAGCGCGGCCAAATCTTGTTCTTCTGTCATCGCAGGCTCCTGTCGACCGGAACGGGCGCCTCGGTGCGCCAACCCCGGCCATGCGTGGCGGAATGTTCGTACTGTACAAACATACAGTATTTTCCGCAACTGGCCAGTTGGCCGACTATCGGCAGCGTCAGCGATGGATCACGATCAGAAGTGCGCGCGCTTCGGCCTTGCCTGGATTGCGGATCGCGTGCGGTGTGTCGGCCGGGTAGCGGGCGGTGTCACCGGCTTTCAGGCGTCGGGTGGCCGCGGCGGCTTCGATTTCCATCGCACCCTGCAACACGGTCAGGTGTTCGCGGGTACCGGGCTCGTGTGCGTTCGATACGAGCGCGCCGCCGCTCGGCAGCGTCAGCTCGTACCACTCGAACTTGCCGGCGAGGTCGATCGGGCCCCATACGCGCAGCTGGTAGCGGCCGTCGTGGCCTGCGAGCGTCGGGATGTCGTGCGGGCCGTCCACGCGGATCGTCTCCGGCGCCTTGGGTTGCGAGAACAGCTCGTCGAGCGTAATGCCGAGCGCGTTCGTGAGCCGCCATGCAACGGCGATGGTCGGATTGGCCTTGTCACGCTCGATCTCGGAAAGCATCGATTTCGATACGCCGGCCGCGCGTGACAGATCGTCGAGGGTCAGCTTGCGCTCGTTGCGCAGGCGCTGGATCTGCTCGCCGACCCGTGGCGGCGTCGCGGCCGGCGGCTGCGGTGCGGCGCCGGCGGGTGTGCGTCGCGGCGCGGAGGAACTTGCCATTTGTTTTCCGTTCGCTTAGAGTTGTTCGATATTCCGAATTTAAGTTCGGAATATCGGATAAATGCGGTCAACCGAACGACCGACTATAACAGTAGCAGCCCGTCGCGCTGCCGCCACGAGTGGCGTGCGACGGCTTGCGAACCCTGTCAGGAGCTTTGCGATGCGTGATGCCTTTCTCGCCCAGGTGCGCGGGACGCTCGATCAGATCCGCGCGGACGGTTTTTACAAGACCGAGCGCGAGATCGCGAGCCCTCAAGCTGCCGCGGTGCGGCTGGCCGGCGGTGCCGGCGTGCTCAATTTCTGCGCGAACAACTATCTGGGTCTGGCGAACGATCCGCGCCTGATCGCCGCCGCGAAGGACGGCCTCGACCAGGACGGCTTCGGCATGGCATCGGTGCGTTTCATCTGCGGCACGCAGACCGTGCACAAGCAGCTCGAAAGCGCACTCGCATCGTTTCTCGGCACCGAGGACAGCATTCTCTATTCGAGCTGCTTCGACGCGAACGGCGGCCTGTTCGAGACGTTGCTCGACGAGAACGACGCCGTCATCAGCGACGAGCTGAATCACGCAAGCATCATCGACGGCATTCGCCTCTGCAAGGCGAAGCGTTTTCGCTACAAGAACAACGATCTCGCCGATCTCGAGGCCAAGCTGAAGGAAGCCGACGCGGCCGGTGCGCGTCACAAGCTGATCGCGACCGACGGCGTGTTCTCGATGGACGGCATCATCGCCGACCTCAAAGGCATTTGCGATCTCGCCGACCGATACGGCGCGCTGGTGATGGTCGACGATTCGCACGCGGTCGGCTTCATCGGCGCTCATGGCCGCGGCACGCCCGAGCACTGCGGCGTCGACGGGCGCGTCGACATCATTACCGGCACGCTTGGCAAGGCGCTGGGCGGCGCATCGGGCGGCTACGTCGCCGCGCGCCGCGAGATCGTCGAGCTGCTGCGCCAGCGTTCGCGCCCATACCTGTTTTCGAACACGCTCACGCCGAGCATTGCCGCGGCGTCGTTGAAGGTGCTCGAACTGCTCGGCAGCGATGAAGGCGCGAAGCTGCGCGAGCGCGTCCGCGAAAACGGCGTGCGCTTCCGCGAGCAGATGACGGCTGCAGGCTTCACGCTCGTGCCCGGCGCGCATCCGATCATCCCGGTGATGCTCGGCGAGGCGCAGCTCGCCACCAACATGGCGGACAAGCTGCTCGCCGAAGGTGTGTACGTGATCGGCTTTTCGTTCCCGGTCGTGCCGCGCGGGCGCGCACGCATCCGCACGCAGATGAGCGCCGCGCATACCGCCGAACAGATCGACCAGACCGTGGCCGCGTTCGTGCGCGTCGGCAAGTCGCTCGGCATCGTCTGACGGAGGCGCGACCATGAAAGCACTGGCAAAGCTCGAACGCGCTCCGGGTCTCACGTTGACGCGCGTGAAGCGTCCCGAGGTCGGACACAACGACGTGCTGATCAAGATCCGCCGCACGGCGATCTGCGGCACCGACATCCATATCTGGAAGTGGGACGACTGGGCGCAGAAGACGATCCCCGTGCCGATGCATGTCGGCCACGAATACGTCGGCGAGATCGTCGAGATGGGGCAGGAAGTGCGCGGCTTCGCGATCGGTGACCGCGTGTCCGGCGAAGGGCACATCACCTGCGGTTTCTGCCGTAACTGTCGTGCGGGGCGTCGGCATCTGTGCCGCAATACCGTCGGCGTCGGCGTGAACCGCGAGGGCGCGTTCGCCGAATATCTGGCGATTCCCGCATTCAACGCGTTCAAGATTCCGCCGGAGATCTCCGACGATCTCGCGTCGATCTTCGATCCGTTCGGCAACGCGACGCATACGGCGCTGTCGTTCAACCTCGTCGGCGAGGACGTGTTGATCACCGGCGCGGGGCCGATCGGCATCATGGCCGTCGCAATCGCCAAGCATGTCGGCGCGCGCAATGTCGTGATCACCGACATCAACGACTATCGGCTGGAGCTTGCGCGCAAGATGGGCGCGACGCGTGCTGTCAACGTCGCGCGCGAGTCGCTGCGCGACGTGATGGCCGAGCTGCGCATGACCGAAGGCTTCGATGTCGGGCTCGAGATGTCGGGCGTGCCGAGCGCATTCACGAGCCTGCTCGAAGCGATGAATCACGGCGGCAAGGTCGCGCTGCTCGGCATTCCGCCCGCGCAGACGGCAATCGACTGGAATCAGGTGATCTTCAAGGGGCTCGAGATCAAGGGCATCTACGGCCGCGAAATGTTCGAGACCTGGTACAAGATGGTCGCGATGCTCCAGAGTGGGCTCGACCTGTCGCCGATCGTCACGCATCGCTTTGCCGTCGACGATTACGAGAAAGGCTTCGCCGCGATGCTGTCCGGTGAAAGCGGCAAGGTGATTCTCGACTGGACCGCGTGAGCGTCTGCAGCGGCACGAGCGGCGCGTTTGACGGCCGCCGCGCCGTTTCGTCTCGAGCGTTTGTCGAAGCCTGCCGCGCCGACAGACGCTTGAGGTGAGGATATTCGGGAGCCGCAATGGCATCTCGTATGACGCTGTAATCACCGTGCGCGTGCGTCATGTACGAGTGGTTGATCCGTGGCCGTGATGCATGCGTCGCGGCTAGGCGGCGACGCTTCGCGCGCCGCCGCGCTTACGCGTCACTCCTCTATTCAACTTGCGGTGCTCGAAGGGCGCATGCTTTCCGCGTCATCACGCCGGCATGCCGTCGATTCGCCACGCCACGTCGAGCGCGAGCAGAGCGACCGTATGCGAGCTCACCATAAGGCACGCCGGCCCGCATCGAACGGCGAGCGGTGAGCCGGCTGCGATTCGGTCCACTCACCGCTCAACCCCCTCGGTTCCAGCGACAGGCTCGGCACGACGAGCCAGCGTTTCGGGCATCGCAGAGTGCGATGTCCGGTCGTTCACTATCCACGCCGGATATACGTCGAAGAGTCCGCGGCGCATCGCATGCCGATACGCAAGCGATGCCTCTGCCTCGAGCCGGAAACCGACACTACAAAAATACGCTCGCGCGTATCCGCTCCTCATCCCACGACCGAAGCAACGCCCTGCCAGCCGCAGGTGTACTCGCTCCCGAGCTTGACGAGGTAGAACGATCGTTCTACCGTAAACGCATGAACACGCCCCAAGACCTCACCCCAGAACTACCCGTGCGCGACCGCCTGCTCGACGCCGCCGAGGCGCTGATCTACTCGGGCGGCATTCATGCCACGGGCGTCGACGCGATCGTGAAGCGCTCCGGTGCCGCGCGCAAGAGCTTCTATTCGAACTTCGAATCGAAGGAAGCGTTGGTCGTGGCCGCGCTCGAGCGCCGCGACGCGCGCTGGATGACCTGGTTCGTCGACGCGACGCTGGCGCGCGGCAAGTCGCCGCGTGCGCAGTTGCTCGGCATGTTCGACGTGCTGCGCGAATGGTTTGCGCAACCTGAATTCCACGGTTGTGCGTTCCTCAACGCGTCCGGCGAGATTGCGGACCCGGACGATCCGGTGCGAGTCGTCGCGCGGATGCACAAGGCGCGGCTGCTCGCGTTCGTGCGCGAGCGGCTCGACGCGTATGCCGATGAAGCGGCGATCGAGCGCCGCGGGCTCGCGCGCCTCGCGCGTCAGTGGCTCGTGCTGATCGACGGTGCGATCGGCGTGGCGCTCGTCAACGGTGATCCGACCGCCGCGCGTGACGCACGCGCAACCGCCGAACTGTTGCTCGACACGGTGTCGCGAGCAGCGAATTAGCGTTTCCCGACCGGCTGCGCGCGACCGCATGCAGCCTGAACCCTCCACAGGAGCATCCCATGTCCGTTTCCCCCGAAGTCCGTCCGCCCGTACCGCCGTTCACGCTCGAGACGGCGCGCCAGAAAGTGCGCGCCGCCGAGGATGCGTGGAACACGCGTGATCCGCAACGCGTGTCGCTCGCATACACGCCGCAGAGCCGGTGGCGCAATCGCGCCGAATTCGTGACGGGCCGCGACGAGATCGTCGGCCTGCTGCAACGGAAATGGGTGCGCGAGCTCGACTATCGTCTGATCAAGGAGCTGTGGGCATTCGACGGCAATCGCATCGCGGTGCGGTTCGCGTACGAATGGCATGACGACGCGGGCAACTGGTTCCGCTCATACGGGAACGAAAACTGGGAATTCGACGAAAACGGACTGATGGCGCATCGCCATGCGAGCATCAACGATCTGCCGATTCGCGAAGCGGACCGGCTGTATCACTGGCCGCTGGGCCGCCGCCCGGACGATCATCCGGGGCTGTCCGATCTCGGGTTGTAACGCAACACGCAGGAAGACGCGCGGCGTTCGTGTTCAACGGTGAGGGAATACGGGAGCCGCGCTGAGGTGAGCGTTTTCGGGAGAACATGGCTTTAGCGCGCGACGGTGTGACGACTCGAGCGCGGCGACTCACCGATCGATCTTCGCAGCCAACGGTGCGAGTGCGCGGACGCGCAAAGCACGCCTATTGACCAGACATCGACACCGTGCCTTCCGCCAAAGGTGCGCGACGACCGATCGTGCATCTCACCGCCGACGATCTTGCGCGCCGCGCGCCTTCCACGGAGTCCGATCAGCCGGCGATCCGCGCGGCGATCGCCTCGCCGACTTCCTGCGTTGCCGCCTGGCCGCCGAGATCGCGCGTGCGCGGCCCGTTGCGCAGTACGTCCTCGATCGCCGCGACGATCGCATCGTGCGCTTCGCGTTCGCGGCCCGCGCCGTTGCCGAGGAAGTCGAGCATCATCGCCGCCGACCAGATCATCGCGATCGGGTTCGCGATGTACTGGCCCGCGATGTCCGGTGCGGAGCCGTGCACCGGTTCGAACAGCGACGGAAACGTGCGGTCCGGGTTCAGGTTCGCCGACGGCGCGATGCCGATCGTGCCGGTGCAGGCCGGCCCGAGGTCGGACAGGATGTCGCCGAACAGATTCGACGCGACCACGACGTCGAAACGATCCGGCTGCAACACGAAGCGCGCACACAGGATGTCGATGTGCTGCTTGTCGACCGCGATATCGGGATAGCGCTCGGCCATTTCGGCAGCGCGTGCGTCCCACCACGGCATGCTGATCGCGATGCCGTTGCTCTTGGTCGCGACGGTGAGCCGCTTTGCGCGGCGCTGCGCGAGCTCGAATGCGAACTTCAGCACGCGCTCGGTGCCGTGGCGCGTGAAGATCGACTGCTGCATCACGACTTCGCGCTCGGTGCCTTCGAACATCGTGCCGCCGACCGACGAATATTCGCCCTCGGTGTTCTCGCGCACGATCATGAAGTCGATGTCGCCCGCCTTGCGGCCGGCGAGCGGCGACGGCACGCCGTCGAACAGGCGCGCGGGCCGCAGATTGATGTACTGGTCGAATTCGCGCCGGAATTTCAGCAGCGAGCCCCACAGCGAGATATGGTCGGGCACCGTCGCGGGCCAGCCGACCGCGCCGAACAGGATCGCGTCCACGCCCGACAACTGCGCCTTCCAGTCGTCCGGCATCATCTTGCCGTGCTGCGCGTAGTAGTCGCAGCTCGCCCAGTCGATCTGCTCGAACTCGAACCGGATGCCGAAGCGCGCGGTCACGGCTGCCAGCGCGCGCAGGCCCTCGGGCATCACTTCCCGGCCGATGCCGTCACCGGGAATGACGGCGATTCTGTAGGTGCTGTCGGACATGCAAGTCTCCTTTACTGATGAGGGGCGCCCGCGGCGTGCGCAGCGGGACATGCGGCCATTCTATTTATTTCCATTCAGATTAAAATCGCTCGAAAGGTTAATCCACTTTCCACGAATCGTGAACAAATCACCGAACCTCGACGACCTGCGCGTGTTCAGCCTGGTCGTGCGCCTGACGAGCTTCAGCGCGGCCGCCGAGCAGCTCGCGGTGTCGCCCGCGTACGTGAGCAAGCGGATCGCGCTGCTCGAGGCGCAGCTCGGCACGCGCCTGCTGCATCGTTCGACGCGCCGCGTGACGGTCACGGACGCCGGTGAACGCGTGTTCGCGCGCGCCGAGAAGATTCTCGACGACGTCGATCATCTCGTCGAAGACGTGTCGACCACGCGCACGGTGCCGCGCGGCACGCTGCGCATCTCGAGCAGCTTCGGGTTCGGGCGGCATGTCGTCGCGCCGGCGCTGCTCGATTTTTCCGCGCGCTATCCGCAGCTGAACGTGCGGCTCGATCTGTTCGACCGGCTCGTCGATGTCGTGGGCGAAGGCTACGACGTCGACGTGCGCATCGGCGACGAGATCGCCGATCACCTGATCGCGCGCCGTCTCGCGGCGAACTATCGCGTGCTGTGCGCGTCGCCCGAGTACCTCGCGCGGCGCGGCACGCCGCGCACGCTCGCCGATCTCGCGTCGCACGACTGTCTCGCCATCAAGGAGCGCGACCATCCGCTCGGCGTGTGGCGGCTGAACGTGCGCGGCGAAACGGCGACGGTGAAGGTCGGCGGCGCGTTGTCGACGAACCACGGCGAGGTGGCCGTGCAATGGGCGCTCGCCGGACGCGGGATCGTGCTGCGTTCGATCTGGGAAGCGGGTCCGTTGATCGAGCGCGGCGAGTTGCGTCGCGTGCTGCCGGACGCAATTCAGCCGGCGAACATCTGGGCGGTGTATCCGGAGCGTGTGGCGGCTTCCGCGAAGGTGCGCGTGTGCGTCGACTTTCTGGCGGATGCGCTCGCCGGGTTGAATGCCGCGGCGGGTAACGATGCGGGCTGAAATCGGCGAAAGGTGAGCTTTTACGGGGGCATGAGTGGCATCGGCGAATCATGCTCGCCTGCCGACTTGCCACCGCGTACAGGTGCGACGGCCTGCGGCGGGCGCCGACGCGCGATCAGCAGCGAAGCACCCTGCAGGCTGACGATTGTGCCTGCCCTCAACCCAACGCCGAAGGCTCAAGCGCAGGACACCGGGTTCAAAGCCCAAACCTAAAGCTCACGTCCCCTGCGCCATACTCATCGCCCCGAGCATCAGATCGAGATTCTGCACGGCCGCGCCGGACGCTCCTTTGCCGAGATTGTCGAACACCGCGGACAGCAGCACCTGGCCGTGCTCCTCGTTGACGAACACACCGAGCCGCAGGTCGTTCGTCCCGTTCAGCGCTTGCGGATCGAGATGCGCGATCGCGCGGGTGTCCGCGAGCGGCATGACGTCGACGTGGCGCGCGCCGGCGTAATGGTGCGCAAGACAGGCTTGCAGCGTCTCACCGGTCACGCCGGCGGACAGAAGGCGCAGCTCGATCGGCACGGTGAGGACGATGCCCTGTCGATAGGCACCGTAGGCCGGCACGAACAGCGGTCGGTGCGCGAGGCCGGCATGTTGCTGGATTTCGGGCACATGCTTGTGCGCGAGCGTGAGGCCGTAGATCTGCAGCGGTTTCGCGCGGGCAGCGTCGTTCGATTCGAACGCGTCGACGGCAGCCCGGCCGCCGCCCGAGTAACCCGACACCGCATGGATGCTCACCGGATAGTCGCGTGGCAGCAGTCCGGCCTGCTGCAGCGGCCGCAGCAGGCCGATCGCGCCGGTCGGATAGCAGCCGGGGTTGGTCACGCGCCGCGCGCCGGCGATGGTCCGAGCGTGTCCGGCGGCCATCTCGGGAAAGCCGTAGACCCACTCCGGGTCGGTGCGATGGGCTGAACTCGCATCGATCACGCGTACGGCCGGATTGCGGATGAAGCCGACCGCTTCACGCGCGGCCGCGTCGGGCAGGCACAGAATCGTGAAGTCCGATGCGTTGATCGCTTCGGCGCGCCGCGCGGGATTCTTGCGCTCGGCATCGGGCAGCGTGACGAGCCGCAGGTCGGTGCGATCGCGCAGGCGCTCGTGGATCTGCAAACCGGTCGTGCCTTGGTCGCCGTCGATGTAGACAGTGGCGTGATTCATGATCGTCGTGTTCCGCGTTTCGGGCCTCGGGAAAGCCGTATCGTCCCCTGAACGCCTAGAATTGGAAAAGTTGAATTTTCTGACCACAGGATTCAGAGTTCCTGAACGAGAGGTGGGAATGCGGGAGATCAGTCTGGACCGGCTGCGCACGCTCGTCGCGATCGCCGACCAGGGTTCCTTCGTCGCCGCTGCGCAACTGCTGCATCTTGCGCCGCCGACGGTCAGCCTTCATGTCGCCGAACTCGAAAGCAGGATCGGCGCGCCATTGCTGTCGCGCACGCGCGGCAACGTGCGGCCGTCGGCCATCGGCGCGGTGCTGATCGAGCGAGCGCGCCGCCTGCTGGCCGACGTCGAAGCGACGCTCGACGACGTTGAGCGGCAAGTGCAGGGGCTGACCGGGCGCGTGCGGCTCGGCGCATCGACCGGCGCGATCGCGCATCTGTTGCCGCAGGCGGTGGCGCGGCTGCGCGAGCGCCATCCGGACATCGACGTGCAGATCGCCGTGCTCACGTCGCAAGACACGCTCGCGCGTCTTGCGCAGGGCACGCTCGACGTCGGGCTCGTCGCGTTGCCGCAGCCGGCGGTCGCGGGGTTGTCGATTCGCGCGTGGCGGCGCGATCCGGTGCTCGCGTTTCTGCCCGCCGACTGGCAAGCGCCGGCGCGGGCGACGCCGGCGTATCTGGCCGCGCGTCCGTTGATTCTCAACGATGCGACCACCCGCT
Source organism: Burkholderia sp. WP42 (assembly GCF_000745665.1). Lineage (NCBI taxonomy): Bacteria > Pseudomonadati > Pseudomonadota > Betaproteobacteria > Burkholderiales > Burkholderiaceae > Burkholderia > Burkholderia sp. WP42. Next base: position 206,792 of record NZ_JQJT01000019.1, read on the forward strand.
TGTCGCGGCTCACGACGGAATGGTTCGCGCTGGGCGGCCACCGGCCCGAGCCGCGCATCGAACTGAACTACAACGATGCGATCAAGAGTCTGGTCGCCGCGGGTTACGGCGCGACGCTGTTGCCGCACGAGGCCGGCGCGCCGCTGCCCGATGCGCGTATCGTCATGCGGCCGCTACGCCCGGCGTTGCGGCGCGAGCTCGGGATCGCCCATCGTGCCGGCCCGGTCGAGCGGTCGACGCAGCACGTGCTCGACGCGTTGTGGGCGCTCGGCGCGCGATAGCAAGTCGCGGGGGGTAAGCCTCCACTCGAAAGCAACGCATCGAGAGCGCCGCCGTGGCCGGCCATTACAGCCGATGCTCCTTCGCGAGCATCAGCACACGCGCCCAGCGCTGCGCATCGCGCCGGTCCATCATCGGCAACTTCCACTCGCTTCGCACTCCGTCGCGCACGCGCACGAGCAGATACCAGCGGCCGTCGCTCGGCTCGGCGTCGCAGCCGTCGAGCTGCGACAGCGTATAGCGGCCGTCCGCGCCGTCGTGCGACAGCCACAGCAGCCCTTGCGTCGCGGACACGCGCAATTCGCCCCATCCGCGCTGTTCGATATGGGTCCAGCCCGGCTCCCGCGTATTCGGTGCGATGTCGCGACGGCGCTTGAGCCACCACGCAATCAGCGCGATCACGGCGACGGCGGCGAGCACCGCGGCCGCGATCGCGACCGGCTGGCCGAACTGTGCGGCGATCACGTGAAACAGATGAACGGCCCCCCATCCGAGGGCGATGAGCGCAAACAGCGCAAGAAAAATCGGCATGTCGAATCGGAAATGAGAACGGGCCGGCGCAGCGCGCGCGGCCCGTTGCAGACGGCATCACCGGTGGCGGTGAATGTCGTGCGTGACGAAGCCTGCGTCGTTGACGGGCAGCGCGAGGCCGTCCTTGACCGCGAGCGTCTTGCGGATGTCGTCGAGACCCGCGGACCAGTGGTCGCGCATCGTCGACAGACCGAACTGGTAGTCCTTGTAGTGATGCTCGTAAGCCTTCTGCTGATAGATCAGATGCTGAACGTTGTACTTCTTGCCGCTCGACATCGCTTCGGCTTCGACGCACCACGGATCGTTCTTGCGCTGCGCTTCGGGCACCTGTTCGAGCACGTGCCGCAGCACGTTGCGAAAGCGCTGTTCGCGTTGCAGCGTATCGGTGACCAGACGCGTGCGGCTCGAATACTGCACGTCCTTCGTGCGTTCCGCGACGTCGGCCATGGTGCGCGGCAGCGGCCCGCGAGCGCTCCACAGATCGACCTGGAACGCGAGCGTGTCGCGGCGCGGATGCGCGCGCAGCACCTCCATCAGCGGCGTGTTCGACACGATGCCGCCGTCCCAGTAGTACTCGCCGTCGATCTCGACCGGCGGGAACGCCGGCGGCAATGCGCCGGACGCCATGAAGTGCTCGGGCTCGAGCCGGATGCGCGCGTTGTCGAAGTACACGAAGTTGCCGGTGCCGACGTTGACCGCGCCGACCGACACGCGCGTCTCGCCCGAGTTGATTCGGTCGAAGTCGCACAGCTTGAGCAGCGTCGCGCGCAGCGCGGACGTGTCGTACCAGCTGATCTTCTCCGGATGATCGGACACGCCGGGCAGCGGCGGCGGAAAGCGCGGCACGAAGAAGCCCTGCTGGCCCTGCATCATCGCGCTGGCGGCCTGCGATGCAGTGAAGAACGTGCGGATCTGGTCGATGCTGTTGAACAGCGCGAATTCGAATGCGGCCGGCATCGCGGGAAAGTACGCGGGCTGGCAGATCGTCTCCCAGAATTCGCGCAGCCGTTCGACGCGATGTTCGGGCGCGTTGCCCGCGATCAGCGCGGTATTGAGTGCGCCGATCGAGATGCCGGCGATCCAGTCGAGCGGAATGCCGGCCTCGTGCAGCCCTTCGAATACGCCGGCCTGGTAAGCGCCGAGCGCGCCGCCGCCCTGCAGGACGAGCGCGATCGTTTCGTATGGCAGCGACCGCGCCGTTGCCGGTGCACCGGCCTCGTGTCGCAGGTCCGTCGCATCGACGGCCTGCTTTTCTGTACGCGCGTGCGGTTTCATCAGTTGCTCCGGGAAATCCGCCGTCGACGGCGGGGATGAACGGAGCGACGTCGACCGACGCGCTCCGTTGCGAGAATAAGCCGTGGTTCGCGATGCGCCTCCGTTCCGGAGGCGCGCAAGGCGCGCGACGTTATTGCATGAACCAGCCGTGGCTGACGACGAACGACTGGCCGGTGAGCGCGGCGCTCGGGAACGCCGACAGGAACAGCACCGTCTGCGCGACGTCCTGCACCGTCGTGAACACGCCGTCCACCGTGTTGCCGAGCATCACCTTCTTCACCACTTCTTCCTCGCTGATGCCGAGCTCCTTCGCCTGCTCCGGAATCTGCTTGTCGACCAGCGGCGTGCGCACGAAGCCCGGACACACCACATGCGAGCGCACGTTGTGCTTCGCGCCCTCCTTCGCCAGCACGCGCGCGAGCCCCAGCAGCCCATGCTTGGCCGTCACGTACGCCGACTTCAGCGGCGACGCCTCGTGCGAGTGCACCGAGCCCATGTAGATCACGACGCCGCCGCGGTCGTCCTTGTACATGTGCTTGAGCGCGGCCTTGGTCGTCAGGAACGCGCCGTCGACGTGAATCGCCTGCATCTTCTTCCAGTCGGCGAACGAGTAGTTCT